>WUQV01000084.1 GCA_009889585.1 Candidatus Bathyarchaeota archaeon
CTAGGTGAGATGTCCTTTAAGACAGTCCCAGTAGCCCTTACGCGCTTAAGGCCGAGCTGAAAGCTCATGAGCGATGTCGTCCACGTCAAGGTATTCCGTTATGACCCGAGCGTAGACGACGAGCCCCGTTATGAAGGCTACGACGTCCCTTATTCAGAGGGCATGGTCGCCCTTGACGCGTTACATTACATCCACGATAGGCTAGACGGCTCGCTCTCTTATCGTTGGGGATGTAGGGCTGGACAATGCGGCTCATGCGCGATGATAATAAACGGCAAGCCAAGGGTCGCTTGTAGAACCCTAGTGAGGAAGGGCGAGTCGCTCGTAATCGCCCCCCTTTTACAATTCCCCGTCGTCAAGGATCTCGTCGTCGACGTAGGAAGGGGCTTAAGGAGGCTCTTACGGATACGCCCTTACGTTGAAAGGTCTAAGCCGCCCGTTAGGCCTGAGGAGATAACCAAGGAGGCGATAGCCCCTATTAAGGAGTTACGCGAATGCATCGAATGTTGGGCCTGCGTTTCATCTTGTCCCGTCGTCGCTGAAGCTTGGCGGGATTTCGCAGGGCCGATCGTACATCGTCAACTATCAAGGCTTGCGTTCGATAAACGCGACGTTGAAGATCGCGTCAAGATGGCGTTCCTCGAAGGGCTTTACGATTGTACGACGTGTAGGACTTGTGTGGAGGCATGTCCGAAGGAGATAGACATACCGAGGAAGGCGATCGAAAAGATGAGGGCCATCGCCGTTAAGCTGGGGCTTGGCCCGTTGGAAGGACATTTGCCGTTCATAGAGAACATCAAGCGGACTGGGCGTTCCGTGACGAAGTTGGAGGCCCCTTTGCTTGAACGAGTGCCGGATGTCGTGGAAGTGCCGAACCCTGTGGACGAGGTGGCGATCTTCACCGGCTGCTTAGTGGACTATCGCTTACAGCACACGGGCTTGAACATGATCGAAGTCTTAAGGAGGAACGGGGTTAAGGTTCACCTGCCTAAGGGCCAGAGCTCCTGTGCCTCTCCTGCGTTTAGGACGGGCGTCTTAGATATTGCTTATGAACAGGTGAAGAAGAACGTTGACGTTCTTGAGGGATTAGGCGTTGAAAAGGTCATCGCAAGTTGTGCTGGATGCTCGATGACGATGAAGCATAACTTTCCAGAGGTCATGAGAGAGTTACGTAATGAGGGGCCTCGTTTTCGCGTTTACGA
>WUQV01000085.1 GCA_009889585.1 Candidatus Bathyarchaeota archaeon
GACCCTAAGCCTCCTAGCGCTTAGCTCCCCCAAGCCGAAGAGCAAGGCGTCGACGACGTTGGTCTTACCGCATCCGTTCGGGCCGGTTATCGCAGTGAACCCTTTGTCGAACGTTATGACCGTGGGCTTAGGGCTGAACGATTTAAAGCCCCTTAACTCGATCTTACGGATGTAAGGCATTCCAGCCGCCTATCCGTTAGATTGCGATCAACATTCTACTAGCGCTTATTGCACAATCCTTCGTCCTCATAAGGTTATTTAATATATGTATGAACATTTTGAAGAAGATTTAACGGCGGCTTAACAATCATGCGCCTTTTAACAAGTCATTCATGATACGTAGGAATTTCACATCGCAGTATCAAAAATTGACCTATGAATAAGAACTTTGCGCAAGGCCGTAGCTATGAAGAGGATCTTAGCGCTGGGCGTTAGATCGAACGGAAGCCTTCGACCATCATGCCTTTTGAAGCCTCCCTCGAACTCTTTCGGCCACCTTCCTCAAAAACGATTCGATCCGACCTTTGTCGCCGAAAACTAATACGTAATCGCTCTCTTGAACCTTGTACGAAAGGCCGCATTCCTCCGCGACATCCCTTACGATCTCGATTGGCGTTTCATTCGACGTTTGAACCCTTACCCACGACATCCCTCGAGGCGCCCCTGGTACGAACCTAACGGCTTCTACCTCAGCGGCTTTAGGTGCCTTCCTCGCCTCCTCGAGCTTCTTCATCCACCTCTCGACGAACTCGGCTCCTAACAGCTCTTGAGCCTCTAGCATGAGGGTGAACTCGACGTCCTCTAAGTAGCCCTCGATCCTCGATACGCATTCGACGCACGATGGATCGGCCTTTAGGATTTGTATCATCGTCTTCGCTGAACGTAAGTTCCTTACGACGTGCGGTTGAATGGGGCGACCCCTTTTCTTAAGCTCGACTGCTAAGTCGGATAAAGCCTTCCAAACGCGTTCGTAATTCACGCTCAAGCTCCTGCCTCAGTTCTCAAAGTTAATGCGGTTATTTATTTTTCTTCAAGCAATCATGAGCAGCGCCAAAAAGATTTTTAGTCAGCTGCCACGTCCGAAAGACGGACATAATACGTTAGACGTGAGCAGAGGAATAGGACTTGTCCATATTCGCAGCGCCAGGCGCTTACGATCGAGTCATAACGGTGTTCTCCCCAGACGGCCGTCTCTTCCAAGTGGAATACGCAATAGAGGCCGTTAACAGGGGGGCGACGGTCCTTGGGATAGCGTGCGCAGAAGGAGTCGTCTTAGGCGCTGAGGAAAGGCTTGAATCTAGGTTACAAGATGCTACGTTCGGTTGGAAGATATACGAGGTAGACGAACACTTAATAGCTACGTTCGCTGGATTGGCCTCTGACGCGCGAGCGTTAATCGACGTAGCTAGGGTTTATGCTCAAAGCAATCGCCTCCTTTATGATGAATCAGTTGACGTTGAGGTCATCGCCAAGCGAATCGGAGATATAAAGCAATTTTACACTCAACATGCAGGCATGAGGCCGTTTGGAGTGTCGATAGTCTTCGGAGGGGTTGATAAGACGGGCAGCAGGGTGTTCGTAACTGAGCCTAGCGGCTCGTATAAGAGTTATTATGCAGTTGCAGTTGGAGTTGGAAGGGAGGTGGCTGAGAAGATATTAAGGGAAGAGTATCGACATGATATGACGTTAGAGGACTCCATAAAATTAGCGGCCAAGTGTTTAGTAAGGGCCTTAGAGGCTAGAGGTGAACCTCTTCAACTTAGGATAACGATCATTCCAGCTAAGACTAGGAAGTCGAGGACGTTAACGAAAGAAGAAGTTGAGAAGTTCATCGAAGCAGTTAGGTCGAGCTCATGAGCCAGCGTTATATTGTAGCCCGTATAACGAAGGATGATGATCGATTCGAAGTCCTCGTGAAGCCTCAGCTAGCCTTGGATTATAAGCTGGGAAGGCTTAGCTCTGTTTCAGAGGCCTTAGTAGCTGATGTCGTTTACACCGATGCTAGCAAAGGGCTACGGGCTTCAGAGGAGAAGTTAAAGAAGGCGTTTGGAACGATTGATTCCTTAAAGATAGCTGAATTCATAATTAAGAGGGGGACGTTACAGCTTACATTGGAGCAAAGGAAGCAATTAATAGAGGAGAGAAGGAGGAGGATAATTGCGTTCATCGCGAGGAATTGCGTGGACCCGAGGACGAACTTACCCCATCCTCCCTCTCGAATCGA
>WUQV01000086.1 GCA_009889585.1 Candidatus Bathyarchaeota archaeon
CTTCCTCTTCGTTTCATTGCCCATTAATACGCCTTGCCTTTCGTCGTAAGTGATGAAGTCGTCCATAAGTTGAGATATATGCAATAAAGCGTCCACAGGCCCTATGCGTACGAAGGCCCCGAAGTCCGTGACTTCGACCACTTCCCCTTCGACGACCTCTTGAACCTCAGGGTAAAACGTTAACAACGTAAGGATGGCCCTATGGTACGTGGCCCCATCCCCTGGGATTATCCTTCCCACGGGGTTTACGTTCACGTCAACCACGGCGATTACGTAACCTAGCTCTTCGTCCATCATTCCTTCGTACTTAAGCTTCAACCTCTCGTAACTAACGTCCTTTAAGGGCTCGCGGAACTTATGCGGGGGAATCCTCACCGTGTCCTCTAACGTAATGAGCATGAACACGATTAAACCACTCCCTCCACCTCTAAACGGGAGCCTTGCCTCAGGTAGACGACTGTAATACCCACGGATCTTAACCTCCTTTTAAGCGTTCTGTCGTTCGTAGCCACTAAGCACGCCCTTTCCTTAGCGACGCGGACGATTACGTCGTCGTACGATTCATCGAGGCTTCGTTCGACCTCGACGAGCCGACAGCGCCTCGAGAGCTCGAGCGCTAACGAAGCGTGACGACGCACTTTAGGAGGCCCCCTTTCGACCATCTGCTGAAGCTCTTCATAAGTCGTTGAAAGCAAGATAGGCTCGAACCTTCCCTTCAATAAGTTAGCCATACCCTCGAAGATATCGACCTTAAGTTGCGAAGGGACGAGCAAGAAACTTGCGTCTAAAATAACCTCGATCGTCAAGTTGCATCACATCGTCATGATGTCGAATTAAGAAGCCTACGCCCTAAGGAGCGTTGAAATCGGGCTTTAAACGACGTCTTAATTAAAGCGTTAAACCCCTTCGATTTCGCTCCTTGAAGGAGCCTTTCCCCTGCCTTTAGATCGTG
The DNA here is from genome assembly GCA_009889585.1 of Candidatus Bathyarchaeota archaeon. GTDB lineage: Archaea > Thermoproteota > Bathyarchaeia > Bathyarchaeales > WUQV01 > WUQV01. Next base: position 953 of record WUQV01000086.1, read on the forward strand.
CGAGCTGAACCTCTTCTTCAAGCTACCTCCTACGATTGTAACGTAACTCATATTTAATATCTTTGGCGTAGAGATCCGCTTAATTATCTTCTCCTCCCGTAGGTATATCGCATTCATTAAACGCTCACTAGCTCCGATAACGCGACCTTAAGCAGCTGCCACCTCCTTCTCGCTTTGTTGATTTCGACAGCGATTAGCTAGGGAAAGGGTTATAATATAATGGCCCCTTAAGCCTTGAGGATAGATCGTAAATGAGGAAGCGCTCAAACATAGTATATTGGATTGAGGACAACCTTTATCTTAACATTACGAATAGATGTTCAAATAATTGCTATTTTTGCTTTAGGCATTATTGGAAGGGGATCGAAGGCTTTAACTTAAGGTTAACTCAAGAACCATCAGTAGTTGATATTATAAAGGAATTGGAGAAGTATCTCTTTCGAAGGCCTTGGAAGGAGGTTGTCTTCTGTGGGTTTGGCGAACCATTAATGCGTTTAGATTGCGTCTTAGAAGTATCAAGATGGTTAAGGAAGAGGTCGAATTTGCCCATTAGAATTAATACGAATGGACATGGGTATTTATTAAATCCTAATCGCAACATCCTTAAGGAGCTTAAGGAGGCAGGTGTCACTAGCTTAAGCATAAGCTTAAATGCTCATGATGAGCAAAGCTACGGCTTAATCTGTCGGCCAGCTTTTGAACGAGCTTATGAAAGCGTCTTAGAGTTCATCAAAAATGCAAAGGATCTCTTCGACGTAGAGGTGACGACAGTTACTATACCTGAGGTCGATATTTCGAAGGTTAACGATTTAACATCGCGCTTACGTGTGAAGTTTAGATTAAGGCCGTACATCCAATGTTTTTATTAAAATCTCAAAGGGGCTGCGCTTACATGAACCTCTCTAGCTTCGTTAATCCCACTATCTCATCGAAGTCCAACCCTAAAGCATCAAGCACCTGCTCTAACGTTGAACGTAAGTATGCTATATATTTATCCACATCAATCTCTCCATCTACTGCCATTTCCACAGGCTTTACATAAGGCTCCTTTGATACCTTCACAAAGCTTACGATATCCCCTGCTTGTAATTCTCGACCTTTTTCCTTCATAAGCAAGGCTGCCTTCACATGTTGAGGTGTAGTCTTTACATACTTCTCAGGCATTTCTCCCAATGTAATATGAAAAGCTAAATCTTCAAGCCTCTCCCACTTCCTTTGCTTAAGCTTAAGGTAATATTCCCTAATAATTTGCTCTATTTCCTTCTTAGCTCCTTCGAAATCATCTTTGCTTTTAACCTTTGATAACACCTCCTTTATACTATCAAATGCTCTTTTGATAAATATAGGTACATGCCTCTTTTTACCAGTTAACCCTTTAACATCTACGTTACCATCCGGTAATACGCCTAAGTAATTCTTCTTCCTAGAGCTGAAGACCGAGTATCGATAAACCCTATCTACATCCAAGCTCATCTTTAGCTTCTTCTCAGACCAATTTATTAACTCCTCTACTTGCCCCTCTGTAGGATCCCTTAAAAACACGCTATCCGTATCGCCATAAATTACCTCTATGCCAAGTTCCTTCGCCTTCTTTACAATTTCAACGATGGCATGACGGCCGATGGCTGCCGTAGCCTCAGCGACAGGCGGGCAATACAAGTCGTAGGACTCAGCTCCAAAGGTGCCGTAGCTCGCGTTTAAGATAACCTTCAACACATTTTGAATTACTTCATACCAATTCCTCATCTCAATAGGTAAAGAGCCATCCTTCGACTTCGGCTTATACCACTCAACCCTTAAGTCCCTTAACGTCCCTATTAACAAGCTCTCCAAAGCCCTTTTCTTCGTACAAACCCAATGAGGAGTATCCGGAACCTTATTGACCTTACACTCCTCATGCGGACATAATATCGATTGATAGCCTAAGTTCCAAGTCTTTATGATCGAAGGGTACAAGCTTAAGAAGTCTAAGACTGTTACGTTAAAATGAACACCTGCTGATGGTTCGACTACTATAGCCCCTCTATACTTCTTCCCCCTTATGACGGCTTTCGTAACGGCCTTCCCCTTCAACGCTAGGATATCATCAGCGTTCGGTATGAGGGCGCCCATCCTTCGATGCTCATGATAAAGGAAGCTCCTTATCCAACTTGAGACGCCTTGTCGGCTAACGTCATCCATCGGCATTCGGCTTATGCGAGATAATACCAAGATGAACCTCATGACGAGATCGTCGTTAAAACTCGTTAATTCAAGCGTTATCTCAGCGTCCCTAGCGCAATAAGTAGCTAGCTCGGCGTACGTAAGCTCTGAAATGGGCTTCTTTAATTCGACCTTCGCCTTCCCAACGAGGGCTTTTCCTATTTCGCCAAGGGATACATCGCGATATTTATTTGAAAAAGCATAAATTTGAACGGATCTGTTCGAGAAGAACTTATACAAGTCTATGTGAACCCCATGGGTAAGCGAACAAGCATGATGGCTTAACTCGATCGGGATCTCGGCTCTCTCTATGCCTAAGCGCTCAGCCCTATGCGCTAAGTACCTTAGGTCGAACTCATCCCCGTTGAACGTTATGACGAACGGGTACTCCCTTAAGGCGTTTAACGAGGCCTTGATCATCGCCTCCTCCGATTCGAAGTATTCAATGCTTACGCCCGATGGAAATGCCTCCCCTTCGTTAACGCCCTCCCTTTTTAACAAAAGGATGCGCTTCCTTCCATCTGAGCCGAAGAGGGAGATGCAAGCGATCGGGTAAACGGCTTCACGCGGATCGGGAACCCTCGTCGGGACGGGCGAGAGGACCTCTATGTCCAAGGCGATACGTTTGAACCTTGGAGCTGGATACTCCAGCAAACGAGCCCAACGCTCTAAATGCTCGCGCTCCTCAGGCGTTACGTCTTTGAATAAGTCAAGTATTCGCTTAACTGAGGCCTCTGCTTCCTTATGGCGAGTTAAAATTAAATTGCCATCCTTAACAGCGTATAACATCCCAGGGAATAAATCGTTATCGTAAATGTAACACTCGTAGTACTTTATGGCCGCCTCCCATATCTTCACCTCAGGAGCTTTAAACGGCCCTGAAACCTTCGCGTACTCCTCTGGTATTATGTCCCTTATGCAGCCCTTCGGTCGGCCTCCGATAGAAAGGGGATCCTTCGCTATGACCTTCGTAACGATCGTA
>WUQV01000087.1 GCA_009889585.1 Candidatus Bathyarchaeota archaeon
CTTCCTCTTCGTTTCATTGCCCATTAATACGCCTTGCCTTTCGTCGTAAGTGATGAAGTCGTCCATAAGTTGAGATATATGCAATAAAGCGTCCACAGGCCCTATGCGTACGAAGGCCCCGAAGTCCGTGACTTCGACCACCTCCCCTTCGACGACCTCTTGAACCTCGGGGTAAAACGTTAACAACGTAAGGATGGCCTTATGGTACGTGGCCCCATCCCCTGGGATTATCCTTCCCACAGGGCTTACGTTCACGTCAACCACGGCGATTACGTAACCTAGCTCTTCGTTCATCATGCCTTCGTACTTAAGCTTCAACCTCTCGTAACTAACGTCCTTTAAGGGCTCGCGGAACTTATGCGGGGGAATCCTTACCGTGTCCTCTAACGTAATGAGCATGAACACGATTAAACCATCCCCTCCAGCTCTAAACGGGAGCCTTGCCTCAAGTAGACGACTGTAATACCCACGGATCTTAACCTCCTTTTAAGCGTTCTGTCGTTCGTAGCCACTAAGCACGCCCTTTCCTTAGCGACGCGGACGATTACGTCATCGTACGATTCATCGAGGCTTCGTTCAACCTCGACGAGCCGACAGCGCCTCGAGAGCTCGAGCGCTAACGAAGCGTGACGGCGCACTTTAGGAGGCCCCTTTTCGATCATCAGTTGAAGCTCTTCATAAGTCGTTGAAAGTAAGATAGGCTCGAACCTTCTCTTCAATAAGTTGGCCATCCCCTCGAAGATGTCGACCTTAAGCTGAGGGGGGACGAGCAAGAAGCTCGCATCTAAGATAACTTCGATCGTCAAGCTGCATCACATAGTCATAAGATCGAATTAAGAAGCTCGCGTCCTAAGGGGCGTTGAAATCGAGCTTTAAACGACGTTTTAGTTAAAGCGTTGAATTCCTCCGCCTTCGCGTCTTGAAGGAGCCTTTCCTCCGCCCTCAGGTCGCGCGAGCTGAACCTCTTTTTCAAGCTACCTCCACGGATATAACGTTAACTCAATTTAATACGCTTTCGATGTTGAAGATTCACTTAATTATCTTCTTCCTTTGTAGATCTGTACGCATCCATTAAATACTCGCTAGCTCCAATTAACGCGACCTTAAGCGGATCGCTACCTCCTTACTCGCTCGTTGATTTCGACGACGGTTATCTTAAGGGAAAGGGTTATAATACGATGGCCCTTTAAGCCTTGGGGATGTAAATCGTAATGAGGAGGCGCTCAAACATAGTATATTGGATGGAGGATAACCTTTATCTTAATATTACAAATAGATGTTCAAATAGTTGCTATTTTTGCTTTAGGCATTATTGGAAGGGGATCGAAGGATTTAACTTAAGGTTGACTCAAGAACCATCAGTAGCTGATATTATAAAGGAATTAGAGAAGTATCTCTTTCGAAGGCCTTGGAAGGAAGTCGTCTTTTGTGGATTCGGTGAGCCATTAATGCGTTTAGATTGCGTTTTAGAGATATCGAGATGGTTAAGGAAGAGGTCGAATTTGCCTATTAGGGTTAATACGAATGGACATGGATGTTTATTAAATCCTAATCGCGACGTCCTTAAGCTCCTTAAGGAGGCAGGGGTTACTAGCTTAAGCGTAAGCTTAAATGCTCATGATGAGTACAGCTACGACTTAATCTGTCGGCCGATTTTTAAGCAAGCATACGAAAGCGTCTTAGAGTTCATTAAAAAGGCGAAGGACCTCTTCGACGTAGAGGTGACGACCGTTACTATACCTGAGGTTGATATTTCGAAGGTTAGCGATTTAACTTTACGTTTAAATGTGAAATTTAGATTAAGGCCATATATCCAATGCTTTTATTAAAAGCTCAAGAAGATCATATTACATGAACCTCTCTAGCTTCGTTAATCCCACTATCTCATCGAAATCCAACCCTAAAGCATCAAGTACTTGTTCTAACGTTGAACGTAAGTACGCTATATATTTATCTACATCAATCTCTCCATCAGTTGCTATCTCCACTGGCTTTACATAAGGTTCTTTTAATACTTTCACAAAGCTCACTATATCCCCTGCTCGTAATTCTCGACCTTTTTCCTTCATAAGTAGAGCTGCCTTCACATGTTGAGGCGTAGTCTTTATATACTTCTCAGGCATTTCTCCTAATGCAATATGAAAAGCTAAATCTTCAAGCCTCTCCCACTTCCTTTGCTTAAGCTTAAAGTAATATTCCCTAATAATTCGCTCTATTTCCTTCTTAGCTCCTTCGAAATCATCTTTGCTTTTAACCTTTGATAACACCTCCTTTACACTATCAAATGCCCTTTTAATGAATACAGGTACATGCCTCTTTTTACCAGTTAACCCTTTAACATCTACATTACCATCTGATAATACGCCTAAATAATTCTTCTTCCTAGAGCTAAAGACAGAATATCGATAAACTCTATCTACATCCAAGCTCATCTTTAGCTTCTTCTCAGACCAATTTATCAACTCCTCTATTTGCTCCTCGGTGGGATCCCTTAGGAAAACGCTATCCGTATCGCCGTAAACTACCTCCATGCCAAGATCCTTCGCCTTCTCTACGATCTCAACGATGGCGTGACGGCCGATGGCTGCCGTCGCCTCAGCTACGGGCGGGCAATACAAGTCGTAGGACTCGGCTCCGAAGGCGCCATAGCTATTATGAAGGCATATTAACCCATGGCCGCCGATAAAGTTCTCTGAGCCTTCGATGGATAGATCGTAAACGTATTGATCGTCGCAAGATACTTCCTTAATCTCTTTAACCTCATCGAGGGTTAAATCGCCATTTAAGAATACTTGTATATCGCGTGACAAAGGATGCTCTCCAAAGGCTTCTACATACGCATTGACAAACTTAATCGCGTTCTCCTTACTTAGATTCAATACAGCTATATCTGGAGATGTCAGCTTGATTAACTCCTCAATCAAATCGACCTCACAGTCCTGTTGCTTAATCTTAACCATCCTTATAGGAATGCAAACAAAGTCGCCTACGTTCAGGTCCTCAACATCAATAGACACAACCATTGCGGTCTTATGATCAAGGGTGAGTAAGCTATGGGATTGAGTAACCTTAACTTTTCTTCCAGATGCCAAGGTCACCTCAACTAGCCTTTCGTCATAATTCCTATGCTTTATGACAGCTCGGATCTCAGCGAAATCAACTTGCCCAGTTCTATGATAGTAAGTAAGGGCTTTCCATCCTTTAAGCGGCTTTGAGATAACGTTAATGCCGTCAAAGTAAGAGCCGTTTTCAATTATCGAAGCCTCCACGAACTCGCCTATCTTCATGAGCTTGACTTCGCCTTCAGGGTCCTGTAATACGACTAGCTCATCGTAGGGGATGCTAGCGTTTAAGATAACCTTTAAAGCGTTTTGGATTACGTCGTACCAACTCCTCACTTCAGCCGATAAGGAGGGATCCTTCGATTTCGGCTTGTACCATTCGACTCGTAAGTCCCTTAACGTCCCTATCAACAAGCTCTCCAAAGCCCTCTTCTTCGTACAAACCCAATGGGGCGTGCCTGGGACCTTATTGACCTTGCATTCCTCATGAGGGCATAATATCGATTGATAGCCTAAGTTCCAAGTCTTTATGATCGAAGGGTACAAGCTTAAGAAGTCTAAGACGGCTACGTTAAAGTGAACCCCCGCTGAGGGCTCGACGACTACGGCCCCTCTGTACTTCTTCCCCTTTATGACCGCTCTCGTAACGGCCTTCCCCTTTAACGCTAAGATGTCATCAGCGTTCGGTATGAGGGCACTCATCCTTCGATGCTCATGATAAAGGAAGCTTCTTATCCAACTTGAGACTCCTTGTCTGCTAACGTCGTCCATCGGCATTCGACTGATGCGAGATAGAACTAAGATCAACCTCATGACGAGGTCGTCGTTAAAGCTCGTGAGGTCGAGCGTTATCTCAGCGTCCCTAGCGCAATAAGTAGCTAGCTCGGCGTACGCGAGCTCCGAGATGGGCTTCTTTAATTCGACCTTCGCCTTCCCGACGAGGGCCTTGCCTATTTCGCCAAGTGATACATCGCGGTACTTATTTGAAAACGCGTAAACTTGAATGGATTTGTTCAAGAAGAATTTGTACAAGTCTATGTGAACTCCATGGGTAAGCGAACAAGCGTGATGGCTTAACTCGATCGGGATCTCAGCTCGCTCTATGCCTAAGCGCTCAGCCCTATGCGCTAAGTACCTTAGGTCGAACTCGTCTCCGTTGAACGTTATTACGAACGGGTACTCCCTTAAGGCGTTTAACGAGGCCTTAATCATCGCCTCCTCCGATTCGAAGTATTCGATGCTTACGCCAGGTGGAAATGCCTCCCCTTCGCTAACGCCCTCCCTTTTTAACAAGAGGACGCGCTTCCTTCCGTCCGAGCCGAAGAGGGAGATACAAGCGATCGAGTAAGCGGCTTCACGTGGATCGGGAACCCTCGTCGGGATGGGCGAGAGGACCTCTATGTCCAATGCGATTCGTTTAAACTTCGGAGCTGGGTACTCCAATAGACGAGCCCAACGCTCTAAGTGCTCTCGCTCCTCAAGCGTTATTCCTTTGAACGAGCTAAGTATTCGCTCGACCGAGGCCTCGGCTTCCTTATGACGAGTTAAAATTAAATCGCCGTCCTTAACAGCGTATAACATCCCAGGGAATAAATCGTTATCGTAAATGTAGCACTCGTAGTACTTTATGGCTGCCTCCCATATCTTCACCTCAGGAGCTTTAAACGGCCCTGAAACCTTCGCGTACTCCTCTGGTATTATGTCCCTTATGCAGCCCTTCGGTCGGCCTCCGATAGAAAGGGGATCCTTCGCTATGACCTTCGTAACGATCGTA
>WUQV01000088.1 GCA_009889585.1 Candidatus Bathyarchaeota archaeon
ACCATGGAGCGTTAGCAGCTGGCGCTTGGTGGTGGGTAGCCCCGCCCGTAATCGGGTTGATAGCGTTAGCAATGGGCTTCGTATTCATCGGGTTCACGTTGGACGAGATCGTCAACCCGAGGTTAAGGAGAAGGTAGGTGAACGGCTCTTACGCGAGGTCGAGGCTGAAGGCCTTCGTTACCTCAATCTTCTGTTTTTTGACGTTAATCGGAGCGTACGTTTGTACGATCATTCTCTTAGCGAATCGCCTTGGCTACGCCCTTTCATTCGTCTTAACGTTAGCGATTGGCATATTAGCGTACGTTGGCGTAATAGAACCGCTGGCGTACTTAAGGCATGGCGTCGATTATTCGCTTTCTACGATGGCCGTTAAGTTAGGCTGTAGGGCCCCCGTAATCTTAAATCCATCAACGAAAGGATACGCTGGCTGCGTCATAGGGATTTTCCCTCACTTAAGGTTCATCGTGATCAATAAACGCCTTCTAAATGAGCTATCCAAAGGCGAAGTCGAAGTCCTATTGGCTCATGAAGTAGCTCATCTCATAGAACGTCATAACTTAAAGCACGTAGCATTAGGGCTTTTGTTAACGCTCATCACAGCGATATTCATCGAATCGATCGCTTTATGGTCTATGTGGATGTCATTCGTAATCATCATATTAATACTCTACACGAGAAGGCATGAAAGGGATGCCGCTAAAATCGCCGCTAACGCCGTAGGCTCGACTAAGTACAAGGAGGTCATGAAGAAGATCGACGAGCTCTCAAGAGGTAGAAGGAGTACGCTTCTTAACGCATGGTATAAGATCACGCACCCAGATATTTCATAAGCTGATATCAAACCACGGGCTATGGGATAATCAGCGAATCGCTTCGCTTTTAACTCTTCGTTAAAAATTCGATAATAAAAAGTGGGGTTTTATTCGATGATTTCGATCGCTCCCTCGGGACATTGTACCTCGCAAGCTCGACAGGCTAAGCAATCTTCAGGCCTGATGACGAAGCACTTACCCTCTTTGACCTCGAGGACTGTAACCGGGCATATGTCGACGCACGTTCCGCATCCCGTGCACTTCTCTAAGTTAATCTTCACCTCCACCATCGAGCAGCCCCGCTTAACGGCTCAGCGATTCGAACGTCGCTTGAATAAAAACATTTGCTCTAAGGGATGAACTCCTTCAGCCGGATGAGCGCCTCCTCGATCGAGGACCTCGCCGCCTTCCTTCGGCTTTCGTGCTCCTCCAGCAGCCTTCGGTACGCTTCCTTCGTTATCTCCCCGCGTTCGTACCTACCTTCGACCCTCTTAATCCCCGATTCAGCCTCTTGAAGCTCGGCCTCCGCTAGCTCGAGCTTCCTCACCGCGTCTGCGTAAGCCGGGCCCGCTGCTCTCACTTGATCCTTAAGGTCCCTTAGCCTATCCGACAACGAGCTCAATCGCTCCTCTAACGCCCTCCTATGGGCCTTGTAGCGCTTCTTAGGGATCTTCCCGCTCCTCATGCGCCTCTCCAAAAGCTCGACCTCGGATAGGACGCGAGCCTTTTCCTCGTACAACTCGACGAAGCTTCGAAGGACCTCGGGCCTTATCGTTGGGCGAGTCGGGATCAACGCGAGCTCCGGCCTTCGCCAAAGGTAAATCAAAATGGAGGCTATCCCTACGATTATGCCCATCCATAACGTCGGATGGTAGGATGCCCAAATCGTTGAGTAATTATAAGCGACGATTAACTCCATCGTGTGAAGAGACGTAACGTTGTGGAAGGAGAACGTAACGACATCGCGAATGGCTCCTCCCTCAAGGGCGGCAATGCTCATCGAGGAGTTGCGGAACTTAGCCCCATGAGGCAACGATATCCGAATGATTAGGCGATCGACGATCGAGTGCACGCCTTCGCCCAATGCCATGCGAAAGGCGAAATCGTTCCAACTTAGCCGCCTTACGTAAGCGTCCCAAGGAAGCCGATAGGCCACCTTAAAAGAGCCTATTTCGCCTCTCTTCAACGGACGGATGAGCGTTACGACGTAAACGCCCCTTCCGTCTAACGTTATCTTAAGCTTTTCCCCGCTAACCTCATCCCAAACGGCGACATCAAACGCACCCTTCGGAAGAAGTAAGTTCCAAGATGCATACGTCTCTTCCTCTTCGTTCGTCAAACGATGGCGTTCTACGACGAATATATTAGCCCATCCGTCGAGGCTTACCTCCCGTTGAACCTCTCGAGCTTTAATTAAGTGAAAGCGATCTACTCCCGCTAAGGAGAATGAAATCCACCCCGGCTCGTACGAAAATCGTTTAAGCGGACTTCTTACGTGAGTGCCGACCTTCTTATCCCCTACGTCAGCCCATTCAAAGCGAATGGAGCTATCGATGACGGAGGCTAACGCTGGCAACTTCACCGATATCGAGAAAAACTCTACGTCGAAAGTAAGGGCTGGGCAAATGGGGAAGCTAACGTTCAAAGCAGCTCCCCTCCAAGAGACGAGGCCTGCGAACGCGAAGACGATGGTGACGTTAAGCGCATCGCCCGTTCGTAAGTAAGTGCCTTCGGGGAGCTCCAAGGCCACGCTATAGAAGCCAGGCCTTCCTATCCATACGTTCAACCTTACGTCGAACGTCCGACTGACGTTAAAGGCATCGTAAGCGAAGCTATGAATTAAGTTGGGCTTGAAGCCGTAGGGGAACCCTATCAAGAGCTCTTTAAGCAGAACCGGCCCTTCAACGTCCAAGGGGGCTTTTAACGTCATGGTGTCGTTGATTACGACTAAGCCTCCTTCTCGTACGTCTACGACTCTATCTAATCTCTCGATGAGAACTCGGCCGCTGGCTATCGCTTGACCTCTTAACGTCGCTGAAGCTTGAGCTTGAGCTAACGCTATAAGGATCAACAAAACGAGCGAAATCGAAAGGAATCGTACCTTGTTCAACTCGCCGTCAATTTAGTTGAGGAAGAGCTGCTTTATAGGCTTTGCTTAAGAAGCTCCTGGCTTTAGCCGTGAAAATGAACGAGTAGGCGTAAAGCCTCGGTTAAACGCTCGAAGCTCCTTACTTTAATGAGGAGCGCTCACTAGCCTGGACTTTCTAACGCCCACGTGGCGTAATGGCACTATCCTCTTAGCCTCGTTATATACGTCTGACGCAATCTTGCCTAAAACGGCCTCTTGTACGAATTGATCATACGTCAATTGTGAAGCCTTTTCGTTAACGACCTTCCCCATGATCTCCCTAATGGCTTTTTCTTGAGAAGTCTTTATCCTTGATATCGTAAACGCACAAATCGAAACCCTTAATTTATAGCCATCCTTTGTCATAACGCTAAATATTCCATCAACATACGTCGTCCTCCTTCTTACAAGACTTCTTAAGTAATCGCTAACGTACTCATGACCCTTAAATATAGTTTTCGCCACCTTCCCCTCTACCTCTTTCACTTGAAAGCGAACCTTTAAATACTGATGGGCTAAGTCATTCGTAATATCATACAATGTAGCATCCATAATCCTTCCGATGAGCTTAGAAGGATCATCAATTGGCACCATGCCTAACTCCGTATTCCCAAAGTAAGAAGGAGCCACTATCGTATACCATGACTTCGCCTTCCATTTATCACGTATTCGCTTTGACACGTCAGCTCTCCCCTTTACAAGGCCGTTGTAATTAAAAAGCCTTAATTGGGGTCAAACGGCTTAAGCCCCCTAAGAACGGCCTTAGTACCTCTGGTACGATTACCGATCCATCCTCCTGTTGATAATTCTCCAATATGGCGACTATGGTCCTTCCGATAGCTAAAGCCGTTGAATTTAACGTATGGACGAAGCCCTTAGGAGGAGCTCCTACCTTCTCCCTATAGCGTATGTTAAGCCTTCTCGCTTGATAATCCGTGCAATTGCTACATGAGATGACCTCACGATAACGGCCTTGAGCTGGCATCCAAACCTCTACGTCGTACTTCTTAGCTGCAAAGCTCCCGATGTCGCCTGTGCAAACGTTTACGACGCGATAAGGTAATCCGAGCTTTCTAATTAAATACTCAGCGTTTTGAATCAACTCCTCATGAAGCTCCCACGATTGTTCAGGAATGCAAAATATAAATTGCTCGACCTTCGTGAATTGATGCGTTCTAAAGATGCCTCGAGTATCCTTTCCATGAGCTCCTGCTTCCTTCCTAAAGCAAGGGCTTATCCCTACGAACTTAAGAGGCATATCTTCAGTGTTTAACACCTCATCCATGAACATAGCTGCTATTGAATGCTCAGATGTTGCTATTAAGTATAAATCCTCATCCTCCACCTTGTATAACATATCTTCGAAGTCCTCTAACGCCGTCGCCCCTTCGTAAGCCTTCCTCCTCATCATGAACGGAGGCTCGATGGGCTTATAGCCCCTTTTGATCAACTCGTTTAACGCGAAGTTAACCAAGGCCACGCTTAACAATACGCCTTCGTTCGTAAGGTAGTAAAACCTAGCACCGGAGACCTTAGCAGCTCGTTCGATATCGAAGACGCCTAATGATAAGCCCAAGTCGACGTGATCCTTAATCGAAAAGTTAGGCCTTAGGATTTCACCCCACGTCCTAACGACGACGTTATCTTCTTCGCTCATCCCCAATGGAACGGATTCATGTAATATATTCGGAAGCTTCATTAATAGTCGATTAGCTTCAGCTTTAAGCTTTTCAACCTCTCGTTCCAATCTCTCTACTTCTACGTCAATCTTCCTCGCCTCCTCCACCTTTAATGATATATCTTCTCCCCTCTTCTTTAAATCAGCTATTTTAATCGTAATTAATTTTCTTTCATGTCTAAGCTCATTTAACCTAGTTAATCCTTCTCTCCACTCCTTATCACATTTAATCAATTCATCTAAAATCCTTAACTTCTCAGGATCTCCTCTTCTCATTAAATTGCTCCTAACGAATTCGAATTTCTCGCGAATTAACTTCATATCGAGCATTAACGATCGATCTCACGCCTTCATCGCTTCGATTGAACGCTAAGGCAGCTATTTAAGCTTTAACGGGCTTTATGGCGCTTGCGCTCCCTTCGACCTAACGAAGCGAATGGCCTCCTCAGCCGTCGACGCGCACCTTAATAAGTCGTCAAGCGTCGAAAGGAACGTCATAAGCCTTCCTTCGTATTTTACGTACGTGTGAACCTCGAAGCCCATCCGCTCCGTCTTTATTGATAATCCCTTCGGCACCTTAACGTTATCCGGCGAAATGGCTTTAGCGATAGCCTCCGCCTCCTCGCCGTCGTAAGCGAGGGTTACCTCGGCCTCAGCTTTAAGCTCCCCTTCGCCTCCTAACGAGCTCGTCAACGATTCGTACGAACTCCTCGATTCTTTCGACGGGCACTTGAGCTCCGGCGGCTGCATCATGCCCGCCTCCTTTCCCAGATACCATTTCGGCCGCAGCCCTTAATATCTCGCCGAGGTTTAACCCCTTCCTAACGGCCGCCTCAGAGGCCCTTGCGGATGCCTTTATCACGCCTTCGTTAGGAGCTAACGCGTAAGCTAAGATCGGCTTTTCGACGTTCGGAAGGCTCGTCGAAAGGATCGATGCTATCGTACCTATGAGCTTATCGTCCACTTGATCTTCTCCACGCACTACGTAAACGCCGTTAAGCTCTTCAACTCGCTCGGTTTTAACGAGCCAGCTCATGTGCTTCGTGATCGTCCGCCTGTACTCCTCTAGAATCCTTTCGGCTTCCTCTAACGCAGCCCCTCGATCCCCCATGCATATTGACGTTCCTAAGCTAGGCCTTCCCATCCTTCCGGTAGCGTTTAACAAAACGGCGAACTCCCTGCCGTCCCTTAACGGCGTCCAAGGCTCCTCTCTAACGAGCGTGTAAACGCTTCCGATCAAGCTCGATGCTTCGTTAACGAGCCCCTTAGCCTTAAGGCGTTCGACGAGGGCTGAGCACAACTTAGCCTTTTCATCAGCGCTTAAGTCCCTAAGGGCTCTCCATCGATCTCCGTGCTTAGGGTCGATGCCGACGCTAGCCAAGAGAACGAGGCTCTTGCTTTCGTCGCCGCTTACTTCTGGGATGAAGGGGCTCGTCGTACGAGCTAAAGCCTTATGTATCGGACGAGTTTCCCTGCCGAAGAGGACGAGGTCCTTTTCGACTGCTAAGTAGCCAGCGTTAATCGCGTCGTTTACGACGACTTCGTTCACCCCGCCGAGCGAGCGTTGATCGTGCTTATCCTGTAAGTCTCCGAGGGCTCCGACGACGGCCGTGCAAGCCAAGTCGACGTTTGAGGCGTTTAAAGCCTTAGCCACCAGGTAGGTTGCGCCAGCGCCGCTCAAGTCCTTGGAGCCGTCGATGCCGTGGACGTGAGGGTTAACGTGGACGAAAGAAGTAGCGGCTTCGCCAGCCGGTTGATGGTGGTCTAAGATGATTACGTTCATATGGCTTAACCTTTCGCTTAAAACGTCTAAGTAGCCGCTTCCGAGGTCCGTGAAGATGACGAGGTCGGGCCTTTCGAAGGCGATGGACTCGACGAGCTTATCGTCGATCCAATGATAAGTGCGGATTTTAAAGTTGACATCGAGCCTAGCTAGCGCCGTTCCGATTATGCCAGCGGCCGCTAATCCATCGGCGTCTATATGGGATACGACGTATACGAACCCGCCTTCTTTTGCGCAATTAAGGATTCGTTGAGCGGCTGAGGAGACGTCCTCCATGAGCGACTTCAAGCCTCCCTCCAAGGCCATCTTTTACCTCCGTAAAGTAAGCGATGACGTTAAAGCCCTGCAAGTTTGGAATATAGCTCAAACGTTTGAGCCATATTAACCTATCCTGGCCGCCTTTGGCTCATACTTCCAATCGGGAGGTAAGATGCCCTCTTGCTTATAGTACCTCTCCAGCTTATGTATCTTCGACTCGATTATTTGAAGGGCCCTTGCGTTATGAAGGTCCTTCTTATGCTTCTCCAAGTGGGCGTAAAGCTTGAACGCCTTCTTGAGTAAATTCCCTAAGTCCTCAGGGGTCGAAAGGGCTAAGCCGGCTCCTTTCAATATCTCCGTCACCGACTTGCCTGCTATCGGCTTTACCAACGGAATGCCGTATTGATCCCTTAGGATCGTGCCTATTCGACTCGGCGGATGCCCATCCTTGGCTAATTTTACGACGAGAGCCTCCACTTCTTCCGGCGTGTACCTACACCAGCTCGGCGGCCTCTTGCTCACGGGGCGGGTGGAATGAGACCTTCCCTTTTCCTTCTTCGGCAGATAATCCCCCTCATGGCTTGTTAATGAGCGCTACTTACACTTAAGGAGTCGTACGAAGCTTCATTATTTTGGCGAAGGGATCGTTAAATAAGCTTGAAGGACGACTTATACCATCTAGCGAACTCTCGAAAGGATCGAGCCCTATGGGAAATTTCGTTCTTTTCGTCTAAGCTCATCTCAGCAAAAGTCCTCCCCATTCCGTTTAAAGGCTCGAATATCGGGTCGAACCCGAATCCTCCTGAGCCTCTAGCTTCGTTCGATATCCTGCCGTCGGCCCTCCCTCGAAAGCAAATCGGCCCCTCCCTGCCAGGGCCGTGGAACGCAACGACGGACTCGAAGTAAGCGTCCCGCTTGGCGACGCCGTCCATCAACTTAAGGATGCCCCCGACCCCTATCGTTCGATGGACGTAAGAGGAGTAAGGGCCTGGGAACCCGTTTAAGGCTTCTACGAAAAGCCCAGCGTCCTCTACTACTATCGGCAAGTTCACCTTCTTAACGGCTTCCATAGCTGAAGCCTTAGCTATCGTCTCTAAATCGTCAGCTTGAACTTCGCTAACGTCGACGTTTAACATAGCTACTGCTATATTAAATTCTGCTAGAACTCTTCTCACCTCATGAAACTTATGAACATTACTCGTCAAAAGGAAAATAACTTTGCTAAAAATCACTTTCTAACCCTCTCACTTACATAACGCCCCCTTCTTTCTATTTCATTCACCTTCTTTAGAACCTCCTTTGCTACATCATCTCCTACGACTTCCTTATATCCATCGATAATCGCATTAAAACATTCTTCTACGAATTGATAATGAGTGCTTTGAAGAGCCCTTTTCATTAAGTGTAAATCCACCCCCCTTGCCTCAAGCTCCTTTGAGAACTCGCCTAACCCAAAGTCGACGAAAACTATCCCCCCGTTAGACGTCAAGATGATATTAGAAGTCGTTAAATCCCCATGGATTAAGTCCCCTTCGTGTAAACGTCCTATTAACTCGCCTATGCGACGGCATAGGCGAACGCGTTCCTCTTGCGAAAGCCCTTCAAGGGCTTGTTTCACAGGCTTCCCTTCGACGAACTCCATTACGATCGTCGTCTCCCCTACGTCGATGAGGAAGATCGCTGGCGTCGGAACTCCGAGCTCCTTCGCTCGATGGAGGAGCTTAAGCTCGTGAGCCGTCCTATGGGCTCGAATCTTTTCATCTAATTGAGGGGCGCGATATCCCTTGGGGACGCGCTTCTTCAAGACGGCCTTTCTTCCGTGCCAATCATCGTCTAAGAGCAGATCTGCCTCAGCTCCCTTTTTAATCAAGCTTAAGGCCTTTAACGAACTCCTAGCCACCTAACGTCCACCTCGTCGAGCCTCCACTTCGGCTTAACGAAGCTCTTCTCAACAGGCGTTATCATGCCGCATTCGTAAGCGAGGACCCCCGTCCAAGCTATCATGGCGCCGTTATCCATCGCGTATTGCTTCGGGACGACGCAAAACTTAGCGCCGTGTTCATCGGCGACGGCCTTTAACATCGATTGAAGCCTTTTGTTCGCAGCGACGCCTCCCGTTAACAGGACCTCCGGCTTTTCCGTATGAGCTAAGGCTCTCTCCGTTACTTCGGCTAGCATGGAGAACGCAGTCTCTTGAAGGCTGTAGCATAAGTCCTCGAGGCGATAATGGCTCGATCGTAAGAGCTGAACGACAGCCGTAAGAAGGCCGCTAAACGAGACATCCATCCCCTTGACCGAATAAGGCAGCTCGATCAATGTCTCGCCTTTCTCAGCGAGGCGTTCGACTATCGCGCCGAGAGGCAAGCCCCCTTGCCTCCTCAAGCCAGCTTCAATCGCGAACGAATCCAAGCAATTCCCGACGGCTATGTCCAAAGTCTCCCCGAAGGCCCTATAGCGGCCCGCTTCGTAAGCCGCGACTATAGTATTGCCGCCGGAGACGTAAAGAGTGACGGGGTCTTGAGATTTAGTGACGAGCTTCGCGATCTCTATGTGAGCGACGCAATGGTTCACCCCGATCAAAGGGACGCCTAGGTAAACGGCCAAAGCCCTAGCCGCAGTAGCCCCCGTCCTAAGGCAAGGCCCTAGCCCTGGGCCTTGTGAAAATGCCACGGCCTTTAGATCCTTAGGCCTTATCCTCGCCCTTTCGAACGCTTCCTTTAAGACGCTTCCGACTACCTTAGAGTGATGTTGAGCAGCTTCCCTCGGATGTATGCCCCCTCTCTCGGGTACGTATTCGCTAACGACGTTGGCTAGGATTTCCCCTTCGAACGTAGCTATTCCGATGCCGAAGCCATCAGCCGTGCTCTCGATGCCCAAGCAGTACAAGGAATCACCTTTAAGAGGCCTTCATCAACTGTTTAACGTCGCCATCGTGAACTGCCCCTCCCTATCGAAAGGGGCTTCCTGCTTCAACGATGAAGCTTGCTGGTATTTCTACCAGTAGGGGCTCCACCTCGGCAGGCTCATAGGGCCGTCCCAGCCCCGATAACCCTCGCTTAAGTATGTTTAGCGAGGCCCTGTAATCCCTATCGAGGGATTTATCTCCCTCTTTCGACGTGCCCCTTGGGTTCACCCTCACGACCATCCTACCGGCTCTTTCAGCCTTGTAGGATAGCATTTGAATGAATTTTCCCCAAGAAGCGTCGAGGATTCGCATGGCCAGTCTATGGTTTTGAGCCATGCTCTCTATGTTCAAGTCCTCAACCGCTATGAAGTCGTAATTACTCACGTAGAA
>WUQV01000089.1 GCA_009889585.1 Candidatus Bathyarchaeota archaeon
GACGATCGATGAGTTCACCTCGTAGTGAACTCAACTTTTTCACCTAGGTGGCCTTTGACCTTTATAAACCCCCTCGTAAGGTATTGCGCCCTTGACCTCCGCTAAGATGACGTGAAGGAACCTAGTTCCCTTACGTATTACAAACGGTTTGTCGTTCCCGTTGAATATCTCTATGACAAGGTGGCCTTCAAAAGATGGGTCGATTATCGTAGGAGGTATCACTAGGCCCATCCTAGCGAACGTAGACCTTAGGTTGCAAAAGCCTATCACGTCGTTAGGCAGCTTAATCCATTCAAGAGTCCAAGCGTTCAACGGGGAGTTAGAGGGGATGATGACGTCCTCATACATCCTTAAGTCGATCCCAGCCTCCCTTATCGTTTCATCATCGATCGGATCGATTATCATCTTCCGTTCGTTTATCAACCGCTTTATCTCATGATGACCTAGTATCATCCCTTCTTCCTCCTTAAAGCTGGACAATGTTCCTTTTTACATAATACTGCCACTTGAACGACATCGGATATGGATTGACTCCAAAGCGTTTTATCGAACCCGCTGCATCGGGTTTCGGGTGTGTTCGCTACTCCTAGGCAATTCTTAACGAAGAAATCGTAGCTAACGGTATGAACCCTCATCCCTACCACCGATTTCAATCACTCCTCTTTCCTTCATTCACTCACCCTTCTGCGCCTGAAGGCTGGGCAATACTTGCAGAAGCTACTAGGCCCTTCGTCGCATATCACCGATCTATCGTACGGACACTCCACGCCCATGTCTCAAGCAAGCCTTTCCTCATCGGAGATTCCAGCGGAGATTTCCTTCATTTTTTCATCAATACCTCCAAAATTCTTAGCTCTCACGTTCTCCTTTCTTCTTCAGCTCGGCTACATCCGTCCTTAACCCGCTGGCGAGCTCCATGATCCTCTTCGTCGAGCCCTCCAGCGAGTCGAGCAAAGATTCGAGCCGTTTGCCGAACAAAAGCTCCAGTAAATCCTCCCGCTTAGCCTCAAAACGGAC
>WUQV01000090.1 GCA_009889585.1 Candidatus Bathyarchaeota archaeon
CCGAATTCTGAGGCGAAAGCACGTTTAAAGGCCTTGGTCGATTATATGATAGAGAGGAAAGTGTGAACTTGAGCATGATGGCGGACGTAGGGCTTCGAGAGGCTATCTTAAGGATAGCGTTATTAAACGCGGTTGATCACGGTGGAAAGGCGAAGGTTGAGCCAGTCCTCGGGAGGCTTTTGGCTGAACGCCCGGATCTAAAGGCTAACGTCAAAGTCATCCTCGACCTCATCAAAGCCGTGGTGAACGAGGTCAACGCCCTTTCCTTAAATGAGCAAAGGAACGCCCTTGAGGCGAAATGGCCTGATGCCCTCGTTAAAAGGCGGGTCGAAGAAGAGAAAGCCTTGCCGCCTTTGCCGAACGTCGAAAAGTACGAATGCGTTATAACTCGCTTTTCGCCGAACCCGGATTGCGTCTTACACATAGGTTCTGCAAGAGCTGTTATCCTATGCTATGAATATGCTAAAATGTATAATGGTCGCTTTTACTTAAGGTTTGAAGATACTGATCCTAAGTTGAAGAAGCCGTCTCTAGAGTTTTACGATGCTATAAAGCATGATATAGAATGGCTCAATTGTAAGTGGGATGGCGAATTCATACAAAGCGATCGCCTATTGATTTACTATGAATGCGCGGAGAAGCTCCTTGAGGATGGTAATGCGTACGTATGTACGTGTGAAAGGGATGATTTTAGAAGGGCGATAGCTATCGGACGACCGTGCCCTTGTCGAGAGCTTGAGCCTGAGGTTCACTTGGAGCGATGGCAAAGGATGATCGATGGAACGTATGAAGAAGGGGATGCAGTCGTCCGTATTAAGACGGACTTAAGCCATCCTAATCCAGCCGTTAGAGATTGGCCAGCCCTTAGGATAATTAACGTTGAAAAATACCCTCATCCACGAGTAGGCGATAAGTACAGGATTTGGCCCCTTTATAACTTCGCCTGCGGCATCGACGATCATTTAATGGGGGTAACGCATATAATCCGTGGGAAGGAGCACTTAACGAACCAAGTGAAGCAGGAGTACCTTTTCCATCACCTTAATTGGAGCTATCCGGAGGCCATTCACTACGGGAGGCTTAAGGTCGTAGGAGCCGTTCTAAGCAAGTCCAAGATAGTTCAAGGCGTTAAAAGCGGCCTATTCAAAGGTTGGGATGACCCGAGGCTTGCTACATTAATGGCCTTACGAAGAAGAGGCGTAACCTCTGAGGCGATAAGGAGGTTGATGATCGAAATAGGGCCGAAGGCCGTCGACATAGTCCTCAGCTGGGAGAATTTATACGCTTACAATCGTAAGGTCATAGATAAAACGGTCGATAGGTACTTCTTCGTTAAAAAACCCATTCGATTGATCGTAAGGGGCCTCTTACGTTCGTACGTAGCTAACGTCCGCCTTCATCCAGATCATCCGGAGCGAGGGTTTCGATCGTTCGCCATTCGACCGCGTGAAGGGGCTGCCTCCTTGTGGATCTCAGCGGATGACTTAAGCTCTTTCAAGGAAGGAGCCATCGTCCGCCTCATGGAGCTCTTCAACGTTTACGTCGAAGGCGTAAGAGAGGGTCGTATTGAAGCGGCCTACCACAGCGATCCTTACGAGGAGGCTAAGAAGTTAGGCGCTCCATTAGTCCACTGGATCCCAGCTGGAGCTGAGATGCCCTGCGAAGTCGTCATGCCGGATGCGACAATCGCCGAAGGCTTAGCCG
>WUQV01000091.1 GCA_009889585.1 Candidatus Bathyarchaeota archaeon
ATGGTTATATCCAGCTAAGTCGTTATCTAAAAACGGGATGTTATTGAGCGAAAAGAAGCTCGTCGAGGCGGGAAGGGTAACCCACTATTTTACGAGGATCGGCGTCGCGGTGATCAAGCTGAGCGGCCCCCTTTCGATCGGCGATCGCATATACATCAAGGGGAGGACGACTGGCTTTACGCAAGCTGTTTCATCGATGCAAATAGAGCATAAGGACGTGAAGCGAGCTGAAGCCGGCTCGAGCGTAGGGCTAAAGGTCGAACAACGGGTTAGAGAGGGCGATATCGTCTATAAAATGATCGAGGGTTGATTAAATCCTTTAGAATTCGTAACATGAGCCTATGCCTTCGCGTTTAGCTCATTCATCATGAAGCCAGTAGTAACGCTAACCTTACGACGAAATAAGCCCCGAAGGCAAACAAGATTAAGCCGAAAGCTTTCGTAATAGCTGATAAGCCCTTCCTCCCTAAGACCTTCCTTCCCTTTGCGGCTAAGGCTGAGGTAGTTGAATACCATATCGCGTCCAATGGGCAATGAGCTGATAGAAGGACGATAAGCCCCAAGGGTCCTAATGGTGACGCTAAGGATATAAACGATGGGGCGAAGGCTATCCACCAAGCTATGTAGAGCGGATTTAAGGCTGTTATGATTATCTCACCGATGAAGGGATCGCGTACGACGATCTTATAGGACGATGCCTTAAGCAAGATCGAGGAAAGCCCCAAGTAGATGAGGAGATGGAGCCTAAGGCGCTCATGGCTATATCGATTAAACGATGCTTTAATAGCTCGCTAAGGCTAGCCAAAGCTTGACGATTAAGGGCGCCTCCACGATTATGTGACCTTATGACCTAAGCTGATTAACAGGCCAGCCTTGAAGCCTACTTCGCTCGACGTAGCCACGGCTACAGCGAACATCGAACTTGGGGAGAGCGCGCCTAATAGCGATGCCGTCACTATGGTGAGGAAGGCTGATACGATCGATTGAGCTAGATGTTAGCAAAAGCTTACCCATTTATTCGTTTAGCAGATAGGCAAAGGAAATGGAAGGAGGCCAGCTAAGGTTAAGCTAGTTGAATTGTGATGTTAAAGCTTATATGAATGATGTTCAAGCGAACACCATCTATACGTCGACGTAGAGGGCGGATCTAATCGTTCGCTTCCATTAATCCGCTTAAACACTTTGAATAACGCCCAACTACATCGTAAACTTTAGGTGAAGCTTAAGTTCAAGCCTTTGACTCTACAGTTGATGAAGGCGATTATCATTTCATTATAAAAAAGGTTCATAAGCTATGACTTTCATAAACATAAGAAGGCTTCTCTACCTTAAGCATGAATATATCAAAAGGCTTAACTTAAGCCCATTTCCTTTATTAGATCTTCTAACTTAACCGTCCGCTGCTCCCCCGTATCCCTTAAGATGGCTTCACCACCTCTTAGTTCATCAGGTGCTATGAGGGCTGCATATTCATGTATTCCTAAAATCATGAGTACTGCCAGTAGCGAGAAAATGCCCATCCAAAGCTTTGCTTTCGATCTTACTTTCATAGTTCATTATTGAAGTTTTGATTTAATTAAGCAAATTTTACTGGAAATGAGGTATTCCGAAATTCTATTCTTTTTAAGCATAAGAAAATAAATCGTGACCTCATTACAAGTTTTGCAGAGGAATATTTACCTGAAGTAATCATCGACAGGGAAAAAAGCAGGAGAAGATTAAGGATTTTCTTCAAGATGTTTTGAGAGGGATGAATAAGGTTCTCTTTGTTTACGGCAAGCTTGGAATTGGGAAGACAGTCGTAGCAAAACAGGTAGCAATGTTAGATAC
>WUQV01000092.1 GCA_009889585.1 Candidatus Bathyarchaeota archaeon
TACGTGTCCTGTTTGTGATTGAGAAACTATTGGTAGTAAAAGGCATATCGCCTATTCATGTGGTGCGCCTCCAGCTTATATAAGAATATGTATAGATAGTTACGAATACCAGTTAGCTGCGTACGCGCTAATTCATCGAAGGGAATTTCGACATAGTTGTTAACATGAGTTTATGAATTTATTCCTAAAATATTAGGACGAAGGGGATGAAGGCTTAATTCTGTATAAGAAAAGGGAATAGCTTTTGAAGATATCGTTTTGCCAATTAGGGTGGAATTTAAGAAGACGAGCAGGGAAGAGGCGTTCTGAATTCAAAAGGGGCCACTTTTTGCTGATAAACCAATACGAAGGGAAGATGCATTCCGCTTGCTCTAGGTCGATTGAGCTTCCATCGTTAACTTCGTCAGAATCTTTAGTTAAAGGCGCTAGCACTTAGCCTTCATGAACGCCTCCAATAGGTTAAGGGCCTCCTCCAAAGCCCCCAAGGGAGGTAGGAAAACCGCGCGGAAGTGGCCGAAGCCATAAGTGGGGTCAAAACCAGATCCGTGCACGAGGAGCACGCCCGCTTCCTTCAACACATCAAGTACGAACTCCAAGTCGTCCTTCCACCTTAAGCCGATGCCGTGAACCTTCGGGAATACGTAAAACGCTCCCTCGGGCTTCGAGCAGCTAAGCCCCTCGATTTCGTTAAGCCGTTTCCACGCGTAATCCCTTCGCCTTCTAAGCTTCTCAACCATATCATTGATGTGATCCTGAGGCCCTCGTAAGGCGGCTACGGCGGCCTTTTGCACAGGCGTATTAGGGCAGATGCGGATCCTCGCCTGTCTTTTGACGCATTCTACGACCTCTTCCAACCTCCCATACGGATCGTGAAAGTAAACGTAACCGAGCCGCCATCCCGTCATTAAGTAAGCCTTCGAGAACCCGTTCAACCCGATTACCGGCACATCTTTAGCCAAGCTAGCCGAGCTAACGAAACGTCCTTCGTAGACAAGCCGATCGTATATCTCGTCGGATACAACCGGTATTTCGTTCTCGCCTGCTACGTTTAAAATCTCCCTTAAAACTCCTTCGTCGTATAACGCTCCACACGGGTTGTTCGGGTTAATGATAACGATGGCCTTGGTGCTCTTAGAGATCTTAGAGCGTAAGTCATCTACGTCCGGTTGCCAGCCCTCCTCCTCTATCGTACGGTAGTAAATCGAATTCCCTTCGAAGAACCTAGTAAACGAAGGGTACGGGGGATAACAGGGGCCGGGGACTAAGACCTCGTCGCCGCCTTCCACGAGGGTGGAGAGCACCATTTGTATGGCCTCGGAGACGCCGTTCGTGATGACGATATCGCCGGGGGTTATGTCGACTCCGTTAACTCGCTTCTCTTTCTCGCAAACTGCCTCGCGAAGCTCCAACGTTCCCTCGGAGGCCGAGTACCAATTCTCGCCAGCTTTAACTGCATCAGTCAAGGCTCGCTTGATATGCTCTGGCGTGTCGAAGTCGAACTTCACGGGATCCCCGATGTTTAAA
>WUQV01000093.1 GCA_009889585.1 Candidatus Bathyarchaeota archaeon
CATCCTTCGAAGGAAGGGCGTCCCCTCCGGCATTCGACTAATCCCTACGTCATTTGAGCCCGGCTCGATTGTTCAAATAGACAAATTTGGAAGCGTGCCTGTGCTTAAGTTGTCGTAACGTTAATCGTAGAAGATCGCAGCCCTTAACCAGAAGTTGAGATGGCTTTATTCACCTCCTTAAGCGAACCCTCATCACTTTCACATCTTCTGGAACGCGTTTTCTATCGCATTTTCTGGGCCGCTCATTGCCCCTCTGGGTCGGTCTTTAAAGGATCATCGTTTGATGGCATAAAGCCCCGTCCCGAGCCTCTACACCTATAAGCCCACGTCGCTAATAGCTGGGATTAGCTTCTCCGCCTTCGGAGCTTTACGCATAAAACTCCGTTTACGTAGGATTTTTCTCGTATCTGGACGCCCTTGGGCACGTTCACCCTCCGCGAGAAGTTTCCGCCCCCTTTTATCTCCAGAACATCGTTAACGAGCCTAACCTCAACTTCCTCAGCCGGCCCCGGAACCCTAGCCGTTAAGGTTATGCCCTCTCCATCGCTGATGATGTCGTAAAACCAATCAGCTTCCGCCCGGGGGACTTCCTTCTCCCTGAGGATCCCTCTTATCTCCCTCAGCCAGAACGCCAGCGCTGATGCCAGCAAGGCTCCGATGATGATCCCGAAGATTCCACCCTTAACTTTAAAGATTAGGATGATGAGCAGGGCTATGGCGGCGATGCTCATCGCCAATAGAATGTTCGAGAGTTCACCTAGCCTCCTCACCCCATCCATAACGCTCCCTCAAGCGATCTCTATCACTATGTAATGCAGCTCGAGCACGTCATCAACTCGAATCAAGATCCCAAAGTGCACCTTTCCATCCTCCAACCACATGAACACCCTAGAAATGCCGAGCGGTTTCACCCACTCCCTTATGAAGGCGTTTATTAATGCGCGGGCGCCACTCCAATCCTCCTCAGAGACATATCTCGCCTTTCCCTCCAGGAAGGAA
The DNA here is from genome assembly GCA_009889585.1 of Candidatus Bathyarchaeota archaeon. Taxonomy (GTDB): domain Archaea; phylum Thermoproteota; class Bathyarchaeia; order Bathyarchaeales; family WUQV01; genus WUQV01. Next base: position 1,000 of record WUQV01000093.1, read on the forward strand.
ACGTCTGGGTTGATCTTTGTGGGCCTTAGGACCTTGAGCCCCTCACCCTTGAAGGCCTCAGCCAGTTTAGCGATCCTCTCCGCCTCGCCGATAGCTGGAGTAGGGGGCTTAACCCCAGCCAACCTAGTTAGGAAGGCCCTAAAGCTCTCATAAACGGTGGAACCTAAGCCCACATAGTAATGTCCCGTGAAGCCCG
>WUQV01000094.1 GCA_009889585.1 Candidatus Bathyarchaeota archaeon
GGCCTCCATAAAAACCATAACTATGGGTTTAACTGAAAGGTACTTAGGGAGGATTACGCCTTCGGAAGGCGAGTATTGGAGGGATTTCGTGACTAATGCCTTCCTAAAGGCAGGTTTAACTAGGGAAGAGGCGGAGAAAAGAGCTGAGTATTTTATCAACGCTAGGGGAAAACTTCATGGAGAATGCTTTTACGGGCTATTTTACGAAGAAAAGGAGCATAAGCCGTTGATAGATGCCTCTAGGGAATATCTAGACCTCGTTAAAAAGCTTTTAGTTAAATAACTTCCTTTACAGCTCCTGCTTTTCGCTTTATGGCTTTCGTTTTAGGAAGTTTTCCGCCTCTGCTTTTAACGAGTCCCAAGGCCTTTCCGACTATTAGCGGACATTTTCATAAAGAATAATAATAGCCCCTGTAAGGATAAGAAGGCGCACTTAGTCGCCAATATAGTTTAGGAAAAGTTTAAGAGAGCTCAAGGATCGCCTGATGAGTTACTCTGACCGCACCTTGGCCCATTACATAGACTTCAACAAGAAAGCCTAGAACTTTAGTTCTGGGATGAATTGTCGAAGGGCTTATAAGAGGTCCCACTACTTATGTAGCTCGATGTCTACGCCCGTAAGGATAAGAAAGGACACTATGGAAGAGCTTAAGAAATTGAAGGAGCGCCCCCGAGAAACGTACGACGATGTAATTAAAAGGCTGATTAAGTCATGGAAAGAACGAACGCCCTCATAGTTGAGGATAGCCCAGGCCTCAGAGAGCTTGCGAACAACTGCGCTAGGCTTTGGAATGAGGTTAACTTCGAGAGGAGGCAAGCGTACGTACGATATAAGAAGTTTTCATGGTATCCGAAGCACCTATATGAGAAGTACGCTCCTATGGTGGGCTCAGCAACAGCGCAACAAATCATAAACAAGAACAACGAGGCTTGGAAAAGTTTCCTAGAGCTGAAAAAGCTTGAGGCAAGTGGAAAACTTCCACCAAATATAACGAGGGTTTCAATGCCGAGGTATTGGAAGAGGAACGGCAAGAGGGAGCTTAGGGTAATCGTTAGAAACGATTGCTACAAGGTTGACCTTGAATACCTATATCTTCCCAAAGGCCTTAAGCTGAGGTATAAAGGTGAATTGAAATGGAAGGGTAAACGAAGCAGGCTTGAAATAGCCTATGATGATGTGGATGAAGTGTGGAGGGGCTTTATGAGCGTTAAGGTTGAGGAGCCTCCCAAAGGAGGAGGCAGTAAGTCCCTCTACATTGATCTGGGCGTGGTAAACCTAGCGACCGTATGGGCGAGGGAACTAAAACAACCCATGGCCTTCTCAGGTAGGGCAACCCTGGCCGATTGGTGGTACTGGGCAAGGCGAATAGCAAAGGAGCAGAGCAGGTTGGCCAGAGTAAACAGGACTAAAACGTCGAGAGGGCTCAGAAGGATGTATAGGATTAGGCAGAGGCGCTTCAAACATGCGGTAAATGCCATGGTCAAGAGGATAGTCGATGATGCATACGAGTTGGGCCTATCAAAGATAATACTAGGAAAACTGAAAGGCGTAAGGAATAACAATCACAACAACGGCAAGGCAAACGCCATGGTAAATAACTTTTGGAGCTTCGAATATATCATCCGAAGGTTCAAGGAGAAAGCGGAAGAATATGGCATCGAAGTTGAGCTGTTAAGCGAATATCAAACCTCAAGCCTATGCCCAACCTGTAACGTAAAAGGCGTTAGAAGGTATAGAGGCTTATTCTACTGTCCCAACTGCGATAAGGCAATAAACGCAGACGTGGTTGGAGCATTAAATATAGCGAAGGGTAAAACCATAATCCCAAGTCCCTCTTGGGATAGGGATAACGGGCTGGTGGCACAGCCCTTGCTCCTAAGGTGGAATGGGATGAATTGGGAGCCTAGAAGGGCGATGAGCATTAGACCGATGAAAACCTTAGGAGCAAGAATCTCCCGACTTTAGCCGTGGAGAGTGTCAACTTCTATTACCTCAGCCATTACTCCGACGAAGACAGGACCTGTGACCTCTATTCTCTTCCCAGCGCTGACTATGTACATTCGAGCTACCTCATCGATCTTTATATTAACGTCGCTTGGATGCTTCGCCATCTTAACTCGAACGTTCACGACGTTTCTACCCGAC
>WUQV01000095.1 GCA_009889585.1 Candidatus Bathyarchaeota archaeon
CACGAGTTAGACGTCGTCATGAACCTTAGCGCGTTGAAGTCCAAGGATTATGAGCTCGTGAGGAAGGACCTTAAGGGCGTGATCGACGTTAAGCGCGAATGGCCCTACGTGATCATTAAGGTGATAATCGAGGCGGAGCGCTTAAGCTTGGAGGAGAAGTTAATCGCTTGTCAACTCGTTAAGGAGGCCGGAGCCGACTTCGTTAAGACTTCGACTGGGATCCTAGGGAGGGCCACGGTTGAAGACGTTAAATTGTTACGCGCGACGGTAGGGCCTAACATCGGCGTCAAGGCAGCCGGAGGCATTAGGACCTATCGAGATGCCATCGCCATGATCGAAGCTGGCGCGAGCCGCATTGGGACGAGCTCGGCTGTGGCGATAGTCGAAGGCACACCTTTGTGAGGCGTTAAATGTCTTTAATCGCAGTAGCGAAGAGAGCTTGAGATGATGAATAAACTTCACGTATAATTCTTTCGCTTAAGTAACAATCCTAGAGAAGGCTTCAAAGAAGGATTCGATATATGGCTTAGGCTACTAAAGAGCTCATCCTCAATTTAGAGGTAAAAGCTAAACTTAAGTAATCAGGGCCCTCCTTTCCCTTGAAATTAAAGAAATTTTCACATATAAACCAGAGCTTCCACCGCTGCAAGAATCTATCTGTAATTATAATTTAGGATCTACCATCTTAATTTTATCCTATACGTTTTCCATGCCTATTTTCTTCTATTCTCTCGACAAGCCCTAGGCTCTTAAGCCTCTCTGGCTTTGGCTTTAACGCAGCTATCCGCCTTAACGCTATTCCTCCCAGGCCTTAAGGCGGGAGGTTGTTTGGGATGCATTTAGCGGCTCCTCCTTAGCTAGAATCTTCGCTATGTGTCTCTCTACGTCGACTAACTTCCCTTTCGCCTTCGCCTCACCCATCCACTTCGCTATGCCCAACAGCCATGCGACCCCAGAAAAGCATCCTTACTACGTTAGCTCAGAGCATAACTCCCTGACTTTGGCCGCTTCGTTAGATAGAAGGGCCTCTATTCCCTCCAGCCATCTAATTAACTTCTTAATCCAGACCTACAAATTCCTCTTATCTTCTTCCGACAAGGCTCATCAATCTCCTAAAGCTCAGCCACTTAAGGACGTTGGGCACTTGTTGCTCAGCTATCCTAGCCGCATGTTCCCTAGGGATCCCAGCTTCAACGAGGAGCTTCCGCAGGCGCGACCTATTACGCCAGATCTTCCACCTCGGCGGGAGGCAAAGGGATAGGGATAGCCTTAAAAAGGATAAAGCCAAGTATAGGAACGTGAGGGCTGTGGAGAAGGCCAGCCCAAGCCTTGCCATACGTCGCTTCAACTCATGCGCTTCTCCATCCACCTTTCATTTCACTTTTCAACCCTTTCTTCTTTCTTCAGCCTCTTCTCCCCTAGCCTTGACTCCACTAGGTTCCTTATCAAAGACACCGGGCTTATGAACTGCGCCTCGACCATCTTCAGCGCGACCTCCTCCTTTATCCCTCCCTTTATGAGCTCATTGTAAAATACGGCTATGCTCCTGGCGCGCTCCCTAGCCTGCTCCTCGCTAAGGGAAATCCCTATGAAGTCCCTTAGGGGTCCAGTTATCTCGCGCAGAAGGCTTGGCACTTCCTCCCTAACGAGCTTAAGGACCTCCTTAAGCTCCTCAACATCTCGCCTTTCTTTGCTCAATTTCATCACCTCAATTGCTGCCTTATGCTTAAACTAGTTAATCAATAAATAAGGATTTCCGTTCAAAAGTAAACAGACGTATGATCAACGGATTCGTTAAAGGCTTCGAACCCCCGTGGGACCTCCTTTTAAGAAGCCTGCTCTCGCTAAGATCCGATAAGAACGACCGTAAGCTTAAAGGTAACCTCGCGGCCAGTCCTTAGCCTCCTCGATGACCTTTCCCTTAACGTCTTCCTTCCCTTCTGACTTTCACGATACCTCCACCTAGATGATAACGATCAACTTCAGAGTTTAATTTTCAACATAAGAAGGACTTTTTCCACTATGCTTCTAGCCCTTCTACCCTTTTCAAGAGCGCTTGAGGCGTGAGCCTCTTCGTATATGTCGCTTGGCACCAGCCCAGCGCTAGGCTCACCGTAAGTCGATCTACCATGTTCAGGGGCCAGCTCCCTTGCTGAAGAAATAAGCTCTTTAATATCATCTATGGTATCGCTGGGCAGCTTTTCGATTAAACCGCTTAGCTGATTTGAAGGATCATGGCTCCATGTCGGAACTTCAAAAACTGCTATTATCGCTTTTGCAAAGTTCTCCACGGACAATTGAGAAGATGACATCACTCCAACCCAGTCCCTAAGTGAATACGATCTTTCAGCTCTCTCCAAATGTTCGACAGCTAGTCTATATCCATACTTAACTTCGTTCAAAGGGTTAAGGCTCATAAAATCTTGACTTCCTCCATTGGCCTCGGTAATATCCAATAATAAGCTCTTCCATCCTTGACCCTTTTCAACCCGCTTTTGACGATTTTATCCCTCATGGACTTCAAGAAGTCCTGAAGCATTCCAATACTGTCGTAAACCACGACGGCATCCCAGTAAATATTTAGGAGCAAGGAGTTGATCTCGGTTGGGTTGAGAAAACGTTTAAGCTCCATATCGAGGATCGTGACGTCCTCAAATTCCCTCCCTATCGCTTTCCGAATGAGATCGTATAGAAACCTCCTCCTTAAAATTGAATCCTCGATGTCACAACCTTCGTGAAGAACGAGTAAGTCGACATCGCTCCTTTCTCCATGTTCTCTTCTAGCTCGAGAACCGAACATTACTACAGCCTTTACGCAGGATCCATTAAGATTTTTAAGCCGATGCTTTAGTAACCCCACGTCCTCGTTTTCCGTACCCCTCACGGATCCTTCACGCCGAGGCCATGCTTCCAAAGCGTTCAAGGACGATTTAAACTTGCGCAGACTGAGTCAAGAGTTGCATTTCATTGTCAGCTAGGAATATAATCGCTTCGCTGAATTTGATAGTAGGCTCGATCGGAGCGATTTCCTTCGATAAAGTCAAGGAAATCGTTGATTAAATCGCGAAAGTGTTCGTAAAGAGAGTTCTTGAGAAGAGGCCTAGAGTTCCGATCGAAGCGTTCAGAGCCGGAATATACACCGGAGGACGCGTTAAAGATAGGCTTGTGGAATCAAGTAGGAAGCTTTGAAGATGCGTTGAAAATAGCTAGAAGGGCGGAAGCTGGCCTTCTTAAAGATGCTCCAGCGATATAGAAAGAAGAGCTGAAGAGGATAACGCTACCGTTCCTCCAGTTTAACTGGCTTGAGCTCATCCTGGGGGAATTGGGCTCCAGCTCGAGAAACTGAGTCGATCTTGAAGCCCGGAGCGTACTATTTATGGCTACTCGGCTCGGGATTCCTCGTCAGGCGTTGACACTCTCCACGACCGAAGTCGGGAGATCCTCACCTCTGGCATCGATCATGCCTTTGAAGCGAGGGACGTGCCATCGCTCTGTTGTCCTATCCCATATGGGACTCGGGATTATCAGCGCCCTTGAAGAGCGCGGATCTCGTTCTCCGCCTCCAATGGTAAGCCACTCTTCCCTCGGGCTCCGACGAGGTTGGAGAGGAGTGGAGCGCATTTAAAGGATTGCGCCATTCATCTCCACGAATGAATTCAGGAGCTTTCTGGCTAGCTTCATGTAAAATGTCGCGATCAGGCCTATTTAGCGACGCGAAGGCAACTTTCATGGAGTTAAGAGGGTTTCATCCGGCGTCTTACTCTTCGCATTAATCTACGTCTTCACGCTGATTATATCGAGTTTCAGCCTCTTCATCCTCATCCTAGTTTCACCTGTTTTACCGAGCCCTGAGGCCTTGCTACAACCTGGATTCATCACTATGATTATCGTGTTCGGCACAGTCGCGTTAAACTCTCGATTAGCCATGATGATCCTGTTCATCTTAGGAATCTTAAGGATAATTTCAGGATTCAGAGCTTTGAGGAAGTTAGACGTCGAGTACTCCAAGCCTCACTTAGCTTAGAAGTTCGGGGTCGTAGCAGTAATAGCCTTGTTCTAGCGGGGCTAACAGTAACAGCGATCGAAGGGTTTAGAATGGCTCTTGAAGCTCCTTTGGCTTTTGAAGCGAAGTTGACGCCCGCCATGATCCTCGGAGTAACGCTTCAAGCATCCTCATCGATCTTGTACTATGCCATTTGGATAATCACGGCGTCGGCGTTAATCCATATGTCTAAAGAGGTGGAGGTTGGAATGCTTAAGACGGGCTCGATGGCTTTAGCCGTATCCTCGGCTGTGAACATGATAACGGATCCTGCATCATCGCTTTTCGTTCAACTCAAAGTGGCGCCTATTCTTTGGATCTCAGCGTCCGCGATAACAGATGTCCTGCTCATTGCAACCCTAACGCTGGTGTACGTAGGGCTTAAGAGGGCGGTGGAAGCTCTTAAGAGAACTAACGAGCAGCAAGCAGTTTAAAAGCCGTGGGCTATCAGGCTTTGGTACGAGTGAACGGATTCCGTAAGAGTAATAGTTGTTAGCTTGTTTCATCGAGGATTGCTCAAACTTACGTATCATACGCGAAGCAAAGCCATCTCGATAAGGGATGAGTCCACAAAAACCCTAGTATGGCCTAAGCGGAAGGCAAAAGCTCCAGCGGTATCGTAATGAGGTTCGCAGAGAAGAGGGCTACTCCAGATAGCTCTTGAAGTTCACTTGTATGAACAATGTGAGG
>WUQV01000096.1 GCA_009889585.1 Candidatus Bathyarchaeota archaeon
CATCCTTCCAGACCCCTTCGCCATAAAGGTTTATCTCAATCTCTTCTTTATCGATTATTACGAACCTCCTCTCCAGCTCCTCAACCTCTATTCCCTCATGCCTATAAAGCCAACCTGGGGCCACGACTCTAGCTATATCCTCCAAGCTATAGCCAACAACCTCAGCGAGCCTTCCAACGTGCATGGCTAACTCGCTCACCCTTTTCTCAGTTCTTTCTTGGGCCTCTGCCAACTCGCTCACCCTTTTCTCAGTTCTCTCTTGAGCTTCGGCTAGCTCCCTTACTCTTTTCTCAGTTCTTTCTTGAGCTTCGGCTAACTCGCTCACCCTTTTCTCAGTTTTAATCTGAGCCTCTGCTAGCTTCGTTACTTCCTCAGCGAGCTTCTTCATGGACACCCTTAGATCCTCCAGCCCCAGAAGGCCTACGACGGCGTACCTGAACTCCTCATCCTCCTTAAGGAGCCTGAGCACCTCCGACCTGATGACGTTCTTCTCCTCGCTCAACTTCATCTAGCTTAGCTCAAGCTTAGGCTTAAAGTTTCTGGTGATTGAAGATGAAGCTTCCTAGGCATGTTAAGGCTTAAAGTAAGAGGCCTTGTTTTATCGCGCCCTAGGGTGTGTTTTTCAACAAAGCATCACGAAATTTTAATAACCGATCGAAAAATAGTACGGCAAATCAAAGCCTTAATGGGATGACGATGATAATTGAATCGTTCGTCGTAGGACCCTTATACACTAACTGCTATCTAGTAGCTTGTCCCATTACAAAGGAGGCGATAATCATCGACCCGGGCTTCCACCGAAGGGCTGAGTATGAAGCCATCGTCAAAAGGGCCGTTGAATTAGGCCTCAAGGTCGTTCTCATCGTAAACACTCACGGCCACCCCGATCATACGAGCGGCAACAGCCTTTTACAAGAGAGGCTTCATGTCCCAATCGCCATACACGAGCGGGATGTCCCTCTTTTAACGAAGGTTCGAGCGGACGTGCTCCTGCGGGACGGCGATACGATTAAGTTCGGCGCGACAACGTTAAGGGTGCTTCATACACCAGGTCATACTATGGGAAGCATCTCCCTCATCGGAAGGAACGAGGTGTTCACCGGAGATACGTTATTCGCGGGCTCTGTCGGAAGGTGGGATCTACCGGGCGGCTCGTTCGTAGATCTTATGCGCTCGTTAAGGGAAAGGCTTATGATCCTGCCGGATAGCTTCGTCGTATATCCCGGCCACGGGCCGACGTCAACCATAGGAGGCGAGAGGGCAAGCAATCCGTTCTTAACGTCGAAATTCGATTACTCGTTTATTGATTTCATCACTTAAGCAATAAGGTCCCTCTTTTGCTTGGCCTTTAAAAGCCTAATCAGTAACTTCAGGGATAGATCGTCCTCCTTCGATGGCTTAACTTCGATCGGCCATCATCCTCGGCCGTACGGATGAGCTTCCCTCAACTTCCGTACGGACTACGCGAACGTCCATCGGATTAAGCCTAATCCTCGTGCGGAGATATTCACCAGCTCTGATCCAAAGTTGTTACAAAACTACAGCTAACTCTAGCATATCCCCTCTCCACAGTTGTCTTATTAACGGTATTTATGCGCTCTTCTCGATCATAACTCGCTTTCTTTTAGCCTTCGTCAACATACTTAACAGCTTTAAGGATGGCTCATCCCCCCTTATTGGTTCCACCTCAACCATGCCACGTTCCTCCGCTATCTTAATGAGCCCCTCACCTGCCTTCGTACGAATTATAGCAAACGTCTTTCCGCTTAACCCCAAACCCCCTGCTGAAATATCTGCCAGCTCAGAGCTAAAATCACCACAAAAACTACAACATCCCCTAGCATAACGCTTCATATGAGCTAGCGGTATGGTCTTCACATCACCGGATTTTAACCTAATGAAGACATCCTTCTTTATGTTCATATTTATGACATCATCCAATCTAGCCCCTAGCCTCTCTTTGATACATTCAGCTAATCCTTCATACTTAAAGCTCTCAGTACACATAAGCCCTATTACAAACTTCACAAAGCCTATGTACTTCTTCAAACCAGCCATTTGCATCTTCCTAATCGCTTGAACATGGCATGGAACGCCGACGAACGCTAACGACCGCTTCTTCTTCTCCACGGCCTCTCGTAAGGCTAACACGTTAGGTGAATAAGAGTACCTAGTGCCAGCGCACTCCAACGCCTCAGAAGCGGATTCGATTAGCCTCGGCTTCGGCAGAAGAGGTAGCTCAGGGCTTAAGCCAGATGTGATGGCTCCATCTATCATATCGCTTTCAAAGGCTGAGATTATCAACACCGTCACAAGGCCTCCATCTTGACAAACCCTTAACACCTTTTCATCAGTCGCTTTAGCTATTAACATGCGGCTATAGATGCCGAACTCCTCTTGAGGAGCCCTCCCCCTCCCGAAGAAGAAGCTTTCAACCTGCGGTAAAGACCATTCAAACTTAGGGCACGCCTTAGAGCAAAGGCCGCACTCCTTACATTCGCCCTCTAAAGTCGGCGTCTCGCGTACATACCTCAGGTTGCTGAAGGGACATGCAACTACGCACGCGCCACAGCCAGCGCACTTACCCGTCGTAATGATGGCTTCGTACAAGGAGGCCTTAAAGCCAAGCTTAACGCTCTCCTTTCGTTCCACGTTCCTCACCCTTTTTCACTACTATCAATAGAGCCTCATCTGCCTTTCTACCGCCGGAAAAGCCCGTCAAGCCCGTCTATGTCTAAGTACAGCCCTTTAATCGATGGATCTTTCAGGTGCCCCTTGAAGTTGACGCGTCTAAACCTAAGTGGGATGATGCCAGGGAGTTCCTCGATGAGGCGCCCGTCCCACCATCTTTCGATAGCAAGATTACGGCAGAGCTCTATTCAGAGCCCAATTCCATCAATCGATTAACATCTTCACCTTTCGCAAGGGAGACGTCAGCTGGAATCACCAAACGGATTTAGCGCCGTTTTGAACGTGTTATTTCGTCGATTATTTTATCGCTTGGTTTTAACCCGTTCCGGTCTAGCGTTAACCTTCATCCCCTCCCTCCTCGTATATGGGAGGGCTTTCGCCCTGAACGGATGAAGAGGGCACATCTATCTGTGCTAAATGCTTGCGAAGCAGGTTTCTCACGGCGATGATATCTCTATCCTGCTCCAATTCGCATTTTAAGCACTTCATCATCCTATGTCCATTCGGGCTTAGCCTAACCCCACATATTGGGCATGGGCATTGGAGGTTAATTGCGCTAGCTAATAACTTGACGCTAGCTAGAAGCAGCTTCATTTCCCCATATATCCCTCGGCTATTGCCTCGTTAAGGCGTAGCCCCGTAGATAGTCCCTTACCTCAGGGCGGGAGAGGATGAGCTCGATGAGGACCCCGCAAATCAGCACCTCGATGAACGCCTTAACGATTATGAACGCTCTTATCGGAGG
>WUQV01000097.1 GCA_009889585.1 Candidatus Bathyarchaeota archaeon
CCCTTCTTATACCATGACCATAGCGTCTTATTGCTGACCTTAAGCAATGCTCTAGCTTCATTTGGAGAAATAAGTTCCTCGTAGGACATCGAAGAAATGTAGAAAATAAACTATATTTAAGCCTTTCTAAGTTGAAACTGTTAAATGCGGCCAGGCCAGCGTACGTGCTCGGCTTCCTCAAGCCCAAATCTGCTACGATCATCGCCGAGTCTTTGTTCGAATCGAACGTCATCAGCGCGTCTGAAAGGGATGTCGTTAAGAGGATAGTGGCCACCAGGGACGCCGATCGGCAAGTCACCTGGGACCGTCCAGTTAAGTTCGACGACGCCATTCGACGAGGCGTTTACGACGGTCTTCCAAATCGTCCTATTAGGTGACGCAATGGATACTTCAACGCTTTCATCAGGCGCATACCCACGGCACGGACGTTAACGACGTCATAACGATGGTAATCCGACATGTCGGTTAAGCCTACGTAAAAGCTCGCCGTAGCGAGCGTCCCGTTCAACCTCACTTCGTAAACGCCTACGCATCTCATGTGAGCTAGGCCCATGAAGTCCCTCGGGTAAATCGCGGAGGCCTCGCCTACCCCTTCATCATTCGTCAACAAAGTGACCAAGGACCAGTACGTTACGTTGAAGGGATCCGTCACGGTGACGTTTAAGGGATACTTTGAGTTCGGCTTGCCCTTACTCACGCTTATCCTGATGTTTACCTCGTCGCCTTGTTGAAGTTGCCTCGGCCTAAGGGGCTTCGTCCACCTTAAGGCTGTACTCTTCAGCTGGCTGAGGCATAGCCGTACAGCTTATGATAGGTACGATGGAGATCGCTAACAGCATAAGGAGGGAATAAACGACGAGCCGTTTGAGCGCCTTTCTCAATCCAAGGGGCATGCTAACTCTTATTACATGATGGATATTCAAGCTTTATGCCTTTGCCCTTTCGAAGGCTTGAACGGCCTTGTTCATGATTCCATCTCTTGACCATTCGCTTTTCCTGAAGCGTTTGTCGACGAACGTAACGTAAACGGGGTTTTGAGAGGTGGCGTCCCTCACGAGAGCCTCTGAGCTTAGGAAGAGGAGTTCGTCAAGCTCGGACGTTAGGCCGCACGTCGACAGGTATGAATGCCTATGAAGACCACAACCTTGGGAATCCATGATGACGAACTAACGTTCACGACGCCGAAGGCGTGGACATCTCGCTAGAGGATCGTCAGATGCCATGAAGCGGTTGCTAGAATATAGCATCGGCCTTGATGAAGCTCCGCTCGTCGACGATAGCCTACATCCGAAGGGGCTTCGAGACGATGAAGTACGATGATAAGAGCATCCGACGCAAAGGACGATCATAATCGAAGGGGGACGTATGCGAGGGCTTCCTTCACTTCGTGAGCCGCCAAACACTTCGGCGTAGCCCGACCGGAAGCGCTAGATGGAGCTTTAAATACGACCTCGTCATGCGTATCGACGCGTGTGAAAAGGAGCAGATGAGCTTCGTCAAGTGAGAGAGCCGAGCTTAAGGACGAAGGTTCTCATGGGTGGCGTTAGACGAACTTGATGGAGATCTGGAGCTGACTGTAGGATTCCGTAGGGGGTTAGGCTTCGACGAAGCGAAGGCCTTCGTACAAGGAGGAGACGGCCGAGGTAACGATCGAGGGGGCGGAGGTCTAAGGCGAGAGGGCCAAGGCTCAAGCGAGCGTTAGCATGCGCGTGATAAGAGGAAAAGAGGTTTTGCTCCGCCTTCATAGGCCTTATCTAGGAAGGCGTAAAGGAAGCGCTAAAGACCAAAATCCTTTCAAGTGATGAAGGGCTTTCGAGATGGGAGCGAGGTTCGTCCGACTGCTTACGTCCCGCCGATGTTGATTGAAAGGTGAACGTAATCTTATCCTCCATTTTAAATTCAAATATAGAATGCGATCGCACGGGAGTGAACTTAGAACTGCTCGGGCTTCAAGTAATTCATAGACTGGCTGA
>WUQV01000098.1 GCA_009889585.1 Candidatus Bathyarchaeota archaeon
CTTCCTAAGGAGGAGTACTTGCTTAAGGGCAACGCCGCTTGCGCTGGATGTGGCGCTATGATAGCCCTTCGCCTCGTGTTTAAAGTGCTTGGCAATCGAATAATCTTGGTAATACCGGCTTGTTGCACGTCGATCGTTCAAGGCCCCTACCCCAATTGTGCCATCGCGGTTCCTGTGTTGAACATACTCTTCGAGGCCACGGCCGCCGCCGCGTCAGGAGCTGTCGCCGCTCTGAAGGCTCGAGGGATTAAGGACGTTACGGTCGTCGGATGGGCTGGGGACGGCGGGACGGCCGACATAGGGATTCAAGCTCTTTCCGGAGCGGCCGAACGCTTGACCGACTTCATTTACATCTGTTACGATAACGAGGCGTACGGGAACACGGGAATGCAACGCAGCGGGGCCACGCCTTATGGGGCGTGGACGACGACGACCCCGATGGGGAAGAAAGAGCCAAAGAAGGACATGCCGATTATAATGGCTGCTCACGGCATCCCTTACGTAGCCACGGCTTGTCCCTCTTATCCATTGGACCTCGTCCAAAAGTTAAGTAAGGCAAAGGACGTACGCGGCACGAAGTACATACACGTCCTCACGCCTTGTCCAGTTGGATGGCGTTATCCAGCTGAAAGAACGATCGAAATGGGAAGGCTTGCTGTAGAAACTGGCGTTTGGGCTCTTTATGAAATCGAAAACGGAAGGTTCAAGCTAAGCTCGCCGAGCGCCCGCTTGATGGATAAATCCAAGCGGAAGGCCGTCGAAGAGTACTTAAGGGCTCAAGAGCGTTTCGCCCACTTAAAGGGCGAGGATATCGTCATGATCCAACGGCTAATCGATGAATCATGGGAAAATTATAAAAGGCTTCAAGCTTTATAAGCAGCGTCGATAAGTGCGTAAGCAGTCGAAGGCGAAGGGGGTGAAGAGCTGATGGAGGTTAAGAGGGAGAGGCCTGCGCTGCAAAACATCGTTTTCATCGGGAAGAAGCCTGTGATGAGCTACATCGTCGCTTGCTTAACGTTATTGAACGCTGGCGCCAAGCAAATATCCATTAAGGCGAGGGGCAGGGCCATAAGCAAGGCCGTCGATACGGTTGAGCTGCTCCGTCGGACGTTCGTAAAGGACGTGGAGATTCAAAGCATCAACATAGGCACTGAAATAATCGAGAGGGCTGAAGGCCAAACGTCGAACGTCTCAACGATAGAGATAACGATCGTGAAGCCTTAAGAACTCAGCGACCTTAAAAAGCCCCTAGCTTTTTCATTCTTTTTGCCTTCGAACCGAAGTTCCCAACTGTTAAGTTGGGCTATTATTTTAAGGCATTCATTCAATTCTTCGTATAGCACTTTAGGATTTATCCTCTTAAGCTCCACTACATTATAGAGCTTCTTCTCAAGAGACGAAGGCATCGCTTTACTTCAAACATTTCGCTTAAGATTAAGCAAATCAAGCTCGCATGAGTTCTTAAGTAATTTTATGATTTAAAAGACATAAATATATGAGCCCTTCGACCACTTAAAAGCCTCTTAACATTATTCAATGTCTCCTCTATCCTAATCCAATGGCTTCCTTGCCAATAAATTTGTTCACATTTAGGACACTTCCAAAATTCGTTATAACGCTTAAAAGTCTTCTCTGGAACTCTTCCTGCAATATCTTCCTTAGATACCAACTCTATTATAACATTGCACTTTGGACAACGCGATATTGCTACATCTACATCTAAATTAAGATTAAAGTATAATGTTACTATAGCTAATCGCTCAACTTCATCATTTCCCTCCACATAAAGAGCCCTTATGCCTTTAGCTATTGCTCTTTGATAAAGCTCTAAATCACGAGTTAAGAGTATTCGCTGTCCTTCCTTCGCCCTTTCAATTAATAAATCATCGCTTAAAACTTTGAAGTATTCAATATCATAACCTAATATTCGAAGCCATCTTGTCAACTTTCCTAACATGCCATCAGCTATAAACTTCAAGATTCTTTCATCGCTCAATAACTTCTACCTCTTAGAATGCGACCACTCCCAGGCTTTGCAACAATTTCGCCTTCATCCATAATAAGTTGACCATTTACGAACGTTTTCACAGGCTTGCCCTTGACCCTCCAACCATCGAACGGGGAGAACTTTGCTTTAGAGTAAAACTTAGATGCATCCACTTTATACTCATTCTTTAAGTCCACTATAACTACGTCAGCATAATTCCCTTCATTTAAATAACCACGGCCTTTAAAGCCGAAGACCTCCGACGGCCTTTCCGACGTCAGCTTAACGAGATCTTGAATCGAAAGCCTTCCCTCGTTAACTTGAGTTAACATGAGCGGAAGCATCGTCTCAAGCCCAGGGACGCCTGGCTTAACGTCCCATACGCTCTCAACGAGCTTCTCTTCGATAGCGTGCGGAGCATGGTCGGAGGCCACTAAGTCTATCAAGCCCAGCCTTAGGCCTTTCCAAAGGGCCTCGACGTCGGCGTTCGTTCTTAACGGTGGGGTCGTAAGAGCGTAAGGCCCCGTTCTCTCTAAGTCTTCTGCCGTTAGAAGGAGGTGATGAGGCGTTACTTCGCAAGTGATGCGAAGGCCCTTTAGTTTAGCCGATTCTATGAGCGTCAAAGCCTCCTTAGAGCTTAAGTGACAGATGTGAATACGCGCGTCGCATTCAATCGCAAGCCGAACGGCCTTAAGCACGGCCTCTGCCTCCGCCTCGATGGAATGAGCCTCGAGGAACGCTTTGATATCACCTCGGCCTTCATCACGCAACCTCGAAAGGGCTTTTTCGATTAAGCTTTTACTCTCGGCGTGAATAGCTACGATTACGCCAGCTTCATTCGCCTTATTAAATGCCGTTAAGATCGAGTCGTCATCAAGGCCGACTCCTCCGATCCTCTCAGAGAGGAATAGCTTAAACGCTACAGCTCCTTCC
>WUQV01000099.1 GCA_009889585.1 Candidatus Bathyarchaeota archaeon
AAGGCTTAAGCTCAGGAAGAAATGGAGACCTACATGGTTAAGGTAGCGCTATAAAGCGCTTGAGGGGGTTTGAAACGTTTGCCAAAGGTGAAAAAGCCTTAAGAGGATAAGGTTTGGAAAGCTTAACGCCTTTGAGTAAATGTTCTTAAGCTCCAAGTTCATAGTAGTTGAAGGCTATGGAGCTTGAAGAGCTTTTAGCTAAGGCGAAGGAGATCAAGAGCTCGCTTGATAAAAAGCTCTATTTCACGGCCATTCTTACGGAGGCTTTAAAGGGGGAGGGGGCGAAGCCCATCATAGTAGGCGGAACCGCCGTTGAGTTCTACACCTTAGGGGGGTATTCGACGTTGGACCTCGATTTGGTTTACGAAAAAAGGGAAGCCCTTGAGAAGCTGCTTCAAGGGCTTGGGTTTAAAAGGTATGGAAGGCATTGGTATGAGGAGGGACCCGATCTGGCGATAGAGGTTCTGAGCTCTACTTTAACTGGAAGCATGGATAAGCTGACTAAGATAGAGATCGATGGCATCACGGCCTATATGATCGGAATTGAGGATATAATAGCGGATAGGTTAAACGCTTACGTACATTGGAAGTCTGAGGATGATGGAAGATGGGCGAGAAGGATTATGTTCTTACATCGCGACAAAATAGACTGGGCCTACTTAGAGGATAGGAGCAAAAGGAATGGAACTTATAAAGCTTTGAAGAAGTTCAAGGCGGAGATGAAACGATATGAAGGTTGAGTATAAGCAATATGTGAGTGAGAATAGATCGAAATTCATAATCGAAATGTTAAGCCTTGGAGACATGGGGAAGTTGCCATCAAGGAGGAAAAGGGATGAAGAAGAGGAAAGATTGCTGACATACCTTGATAGCTTGAGGTGGAAAAGATTGGAGAAGGAGGGAAAGCTCATTTACCTAGGAAATAGGATGTACAAAATCAAGCTTTAATTCATATGCATTTTAAGGCGTTGATGAAGGGGAAGCTTTTAAGTGCTGGGATGAGCGTAGAAAATTCGTCATAAGCTAGCTTCAAAGCCTTGGCATGATTTCGTTCATGCTTCAAAGGTCGGCTTGAAAGGGGCTGATGATCTCTTTTGCATCATCTATTGCTTATAGTGCGATCTCCTTTGATACGATAGCGCAGCGATGTTCTATTTGATTCTACAGCAGCCTCAGTTTCACGATCGAAAACTTTCAGGGAATTCTGATACTTCAGAAAGTAATCCTTTAAAAAGACGGGTCTTTCACGACCTCTCTTTAATGTTAAACGTCATAGGAATCCCATGTTCATTAGCCAAGCCTAAGAGTGCCATTAACTGTCCCCATACCTAAAGGGGTTTGGGAGGAACTCAAGGTAGAAAGCGATAAGCTTTTCGTTAAGATAGACGACAGCGGCAGGACGGTGTACGAGCCAATGGATCGCTGTCCCTCTGTAAGAAGGTTAGCGGATATCGCGCTCATGAGGGCTTTTCACGCATTCCTCAGCGACCTCGTATAGCTTCTCAGAGGATTGAACGGCGTCGCCCCTCTCTAAGTAGCTTGCGGCTTTACGAGCAGGCGGTCGATTAGCTCAGCCCCCTTAAGACCAGCCATGATCCTCTCATCCCCACCGAAGGAAGCCTTTCAAACTACTTTGATTTAAATCTTTATAACGCTTCCTCCTATACTCATATGTTGGGCATGGATATGTCCATGGAGAAGTTGTTGAAGGAAAAGGAAGCATATGGAGAATTGAGGTCGAAACTCTTGGAGGGGTATAGGGGTAAATGGGTTGCGATATGCGATGGCGAGGTTGTGGCTCAAGGGGATGATTTCAGCGAAGTCGTCAAGAGGGCGTATGAGGCTGCTGGCGGAGAAGTATTTTACGTGACTAAGGTCGGCGAGGAACAGAGGGTTGAGCGCAGGGTCTACAGGAATAGATGAAACATATTATCCTCCATTCCCTTGGTGCTTAGTCAACATCTACAATCTGCCGAAAACTAAAAATGTGATAGTCAAGGGTTATATAGATACGGGGAGCGATGGAACGATCGTAACGATGGACGTCGATGAGAGGCTGGAGCTTCATAGGCAGCCTATAACACTCGCTGAAACCATAGGTATTGGTGGAAAGCCAGAGGTAAGAGCGCTATATGCGGCGGTCTTCATCGTGAAGGGGATGGAGATAGTGGTAGCCGTGGACATAAGAGATGACGTAGGGGAGGTTTTGATAGGTCGCGACATCCTTCACAATTTGAGCTTAAATATAGATTGGAAGAGGGGGACGGTCGATCTAAAAGACCCATGATAAAAGCCCAAGAAGCTGAAGATACGAAGGAGAAATTTAGAGACCGATCTTCAAGCCTCGTAACGGTTAAATCTTCAAGTATCGCTAACTTAAAGCTAGGCGATTAATTTGGGCGATGGCGTCAAGGAGGGGGTAGCGCGCATAGAGGCTACGCTTGAGCAGATGGATAAGCGCTTAAACCACTTGGAGACAGAGGTCGTCGAGCTGCGGGGGGAGATAAGCGACATGCGAATGAAGCTGAGC
>WUQV01000100.1 GCA_009889585.1 Candidatus Bathyarchaeota archaeon
GTTGGGCGTGCCCTCGGCGACAAAAAGTCCTAAGAACCAAGCGTCGTCTGCATTCACCCTAGTCCCGTGATCGTTTAACTCTAGCTTGGCTGGGTAAGCGATATAGGTTCCTGGCTTCACGTCCTTTACTTCGATCCACCTGATGCCCTCAGGCGTGGCCGCGAGTAGCTTATGATAGCCCGCGAGTTTAAGAAGCCTCCCTCTAGCGGTCCTCACTTCGTATATCCTGTCAACCCTCTCCCGGTACATTAGCGGCGCCTTGGCCCTGACCAGCCTAGAGCCGTCGAATGCTAGGACCTCGACCTCCGGCGTCTTAACTACATACCCATCTCCACATGACACCTCGCCATCGAGCTGCGCGTAATGCGCATACACCTCAGCCATTTCTTGGAGATGCGGCCTCCCATAATTGAAGTAGAAGATGGGCGTGTCGCCGCTGACGCATTTCCCGGAGCCATACTCACCGTATAGCTCGGTTATTGTTTGAGTCTCCAAGCCTCCTCCTAACAGCGAATCCAAAGCCTTGCTTCCCGTCTTTAAACGAAGGACGTTTTGACGCATCTTTAACAGTTCGTCAGCTCGTATGAACGAAATCCCGATCGAAGAACGAGCAGCTTGAAGGATCTCGAAGGCCTTCTTCTCGCTAATGCCAGCTTGCTCTAGCTCCTTAGCGGTCGCCATGGCTAACGATTCGACCGTATGATACCCTAGCTCGCGAAGCTTTTGAGCTGTCGCAGGGCCTACCCCTGGAAGGTCCTCTAGGAATGCGTACTTCTCCTTCGGCTTGCGCTCTTCAGCCATCGTTACGTCAATCGTCTTCAGCGTTGGTTATATTTAAGGCAAGAGGTAAGCCGGCTGGCCTCTCGCTAAAGCTATAGGCTAGAGGCGCTCATTCCGCACGGGCGATCACGAGGTGGACGTTTGAACGTAGCGAAGGTCGTCGAGGACTTAGCGGTGGATCTGTTAAGGCTGGCGGTGGTAGAGCTACCGTTTGACGTGAAGGAAGCCCTTCAAAGGGCGTTTCAAGAGGAGGAAAGCGAAGTTGCTAAGATGCAGTTGAAAGCCATATTGGATAACGTCGAGCTAGCTGAGAAGGAACGAACGCCGATATGCCAAGACACAGGCCTTATAGCCTTCTACGTAAGGGCCGGGGCATGTGCAAAGGGCTTGGACTTGATGGAAGGGGCTTTGTACAACGCCACGAGAAGGGCTACGAAGGAAGTTCCGCTTAGGCCGAACGCAGTAAACCCGCTTACCCGTGTGAACAGCGGCGATAACACCGGTTGGCTCACTCCGTACATCCATTGGGAGATAGCACTTGGGGACGTTGTTGAGATAACGGCATTTCCAAAGGGAGCTGGAAGCGATAATATGTGCGTATTAAGCGTGCTTACTCCAGCTGAAGGCATGAAGGGGTTAAAGAGATTCGTCATTGATGCCGTAATGAGGGCTGGAGCTCAACCATGTCCTCCCAATATACTAGGAGTAGGAATTGGAGGAGGACCTGATGTAGCTATGAAGATCGCTAAGGAGGCGTTGTTAAGACCTTTGAATCAAGCTAATCCAGATGCTGAACTTGCTAAGTTAGAGAAAGAATTATATGAGGCTGTTAATATGACTGGAATAGGCCCTATGGGATTAGGAGGTAAGTTCACTGTATTAGGTGTAAATGTTAAGTGCGCTTTTACGCATACGGGCTCTCTTCCTGTAGCCGTTGCTTTTCAATGTTGGGCAGCTCGTAGAGCGACTGCCAAATTATATCCAGACGGAAGTATAGAGTATATAACACATAAAGTGGTGAGATGAATTGGCGATATATAAACTTAATACGCCGATATCTGAGGAGGAAGTTCGCAAACTTTATGTGAATGACATCATCTACATAACTGGAACTATTATAACTGCTCGCGATCAAGCCCATAAAAGGGCCTTGGATTACATCAAACAGGGTAAGCCCCTGCCTGTTAGCTTCGAGGGACTAGCTATTTACCACTGCGGCCCAGTAGTGAGTAAAGTCGGCGATAAGTGGACGGTAGTTGCGGCTGGGCCGACGACAAGCACTCGCATGGAGACGCTTGAGTACGAGTTCATTGAGAACTTCAAGGCACGCGTCATAATTGGCAAAGGTGGCATGGGTAGGCGTACGGTCGAGGCGATGAAGAGATTTGGAGTGGTTTATGGAGCGTTCGTAGGAGGAGCTGGAACTCTCGCGGCTAAAGCGATTAAAGCTGTTAAAGGTGTTGAATGGCTTGACTTAGGCGTACCTGAGGCGCTGTGGATACTTAACGTTGAGGATTTCGGCCCTTTGATAGTGGCAATAGACTCGCATGGGAACAACCTCTTTGAAGAGGCTATCAAACGAGCTGAAGAAAGAAAACCTCTCATTTATGAGAAGTTAGGGGTCTAGGAGAAGCGATGCATTAATGTACGAAGTAATCGATACGGATGTCTTAATAATTGGAGCTGGAGGAGCTGGTTGTAGAGCGGCTATTGAAGCGAGCAATTATAACGTTAATGTGATACTCGTATCTAAGGAACTTCTTGGCAAAGCCCATACGTGCATGGCTGAAGGCGGTTATAACGCAGCGTTAGGCAACGTCGACCCAGCCGATAACTGGGAGGTCCACTTTAAGGATACCGTTATCGGAGGGGCGTGGTTAAACGATCAACGCCTCGTCGAAATCCTAGTGAAGGAAGCTCCAGATCGCATATTCGACCTTGAGGAATACGGCGCTGTATTCGATCGCACGCCAGATGGACGAATCGCCCAACGGATGTTCGGAAAGCAAACCTATCGAAGGACGTGTTACGCAGCCGATCGAACGGGCCTTGAGATCATGGTGACGTTGGTGGAGGAGGTACGAAGGCGGGACGTGAACGTGATCGAGGAGGCGTTCGTAATGGACCTCCTTACGAAGGGAGGCGAGGTCGTAGGGGCCGTAGCCATCGACGTCAAGTCTGGGTCGTTCCTGACGTTTAGAGCGAAGGCGACGGTGTTGGCGACAGGAGGTGCCGGAAGGGTGTACAAGGTGACGACGAACGCCGCTCAAGACGCCGGCGATGGTTACGCCATCGGCTATCGAGCTGGGGCGAGGTTGATCGACATGGAGATGGTTCAATTCCATCCGACGGGGATGGTATGGCCAGAGTCCGCAAGGGGCAAGCTCGTCACGGAAAGCGTAAGGGGCGAAGGGGGGATCCTTTACAACGTCCATAAGGAGCGCTTCATGAGGCGTTACGCTCCGAAGGAGCTTGAGCTGGCTGGCCGGGATGTCGTCGCACGTGGCGTCGCGACCGAGATCGTAGAGGGCAGGGGGACGCCTAGAGGCGGCGTATACTTGGACGTATCGCACCTGTCAGCCTCGTTGATAGAGGAAAGGCTTCCGACGATGTTAAGGCAGTTCTTGGACGTTGGCGTCGACATACGTAAGGAGCCGATGGAGGTGTCACCTACAGCTCATCACTTCATGGGAGGGCTTATGGTGGATGAGGAAGCGAGGACGACGTTGAAAAGGCTTTATGCAGCTGGGGAGGTTACGGGAGGCGTCCACGGCGGAAACCGCCTCGGCGGGAACGCCTTAGCGGATACGCAGGTGTTCGGCAAGAGGGCTGGGGAAGGCGCTGCGAAATGTGCGTTGGAGAGCACACCTCCGTCGATCGACAGGGCTCAGGTCGAGGAGGCCGTCAACAGGGCGTTAAGGGTTTTGAATCGAAAGGAAGGGGTGCGCCCGTCGGAGTTAAGGGCTAAGCTCGCCGACCTCATGTGGAATAACGTCGGCATATTCAGGACTGAGGCAGGCCTTAAGGAGGCGATAACCGAGATAGAGCGCATGAAGGAACGCGACGTACCTCGCCTTTACGTGATGGGCAAGGGCTTACGCTATAACAAGGAGTGGATAGAGGCCTTGGAGGCTGAGAACATGGTCACCGTCGCTGAGATGGTGGCTAAGGCGGCTTTGATGAGGGAGGAAAGCCGTGGAGCCCACTATAGGCTCGACTTTCCACGACCTGACGATAAGTGGTTCATCAACATAGTAGTAGAACGGGAGCTAGGTGAGATGTCCTTTAAGACAGTCCCAGTAGCCCTTACGCGCTTAAGGCCGAGCTGAAAGCTCATGAGCGATGTCGTCCACGTCAAGGTATTCCGTTATGACCCGAGCGTAGACGACGAGCCCCGTTATGAAGGCTA
>WUQV01000101.1 GCA_009889585.1 Candidatus Bathyarchaeota archaeon
CCGTCGTTTTCAAAGGCGAGGATATTATGAAGTTAAGCGACGAGGAGTTTCGAACGAAGGTGAAGTGGAAGGGCATTTCGATGGTATTCCAAGGGGCTATGAACGCGTTAAACCCCGTCGTGACTATTGGTTTACAAGTGGCTGAGCCGTTGATGATACACAAGGGCTTTCGAAAGGAGGAGGCTATGAAGGAGGTGGCCGATGCGTTGAAGAGCGTAGGTCTTCCGGAGCTAGTGATGAATCGATACGCTCATGAGCTAAGTGGGGGCATGAAGCAAAGGGTCGTGATAGCGATGGCTTTGATAACGAAGCCGAGCTTAGTCATATTGGACGAGCCGACTTCTGCGTTGGACTTGATGACTCAAGCGAACATAATGAACCTCCTTAAGGGCTTGAAGAAAGAACATGGGCTTTCGTACTTGTTCATAACCCACGACCTGCCTCTCGCTAGCGAGCTCGCTGACGAAGTGGCCGTCATGTACGCGGGAAGGCTCGTCGAGTTAGGCACGTCTGAGCAAGTGTACTTAAGCCCTAAGCATCCTTACACTCAACTTTTGATGGCCTCCGTCCCGACGCTTAAGGTCGAGAAGGAGATATCCTACATCCCTGGCGAGGTTCCCAGCTTGATAGAACCCCCGCCCGGCTGTTGCTTCCACCCACGCTGCCCGATGGCTATGGAGGTTTGCTCAAAGGAGGTGCCGCCGTTTATTGAGGCTGAGGACGGGAGGCGCGTGGCCTGTTGGTTGTATGAGAAGTGAACTCTCAGATAAGGCCCTCTAAGTGTGGGCCTTATGGCCACGTGCTATGGCTTAGCTCTTAACGATATGTACCTTGCCGCCGACCTTATGAAAACGAGTCAAGATTCACCAATACTTAGGCTTAAGGCTTCCTCTAAGCTTATCCTCATCTGCAAACCTCCATAGTCCCCTTCCAGGGCTAAGGATTATCACTTCAAGCTCATCTATCGCTTTATCATTAACGAGGACCTCACGCTCTATTTCAGAAATCACAGATGCACATTCAACATATTTCGAAGCTCGATCCTCAGCTATGATTTGAATCTTTACGCT
Source organism: Candidatus Bathyarchaeota archaeon (assembly GCA_009889585.1). Lineage (GTDB taxonomy): Archaea > Thermoproteota > Bathyarchaeia > Bathyarchaeales > WUQV01 > WUQV01. Next base: position 1,071 of record WUQV01000101.1, read on the forward strand.
TCTCGGAACACGATTCATCTTCACTAAGCCGCCAGCCGTTTCATAAATAAGCGGTTCGCTGTC
>WUQV01000102.1 GCA_009889585.1 Candidatus Bathyarchaeota archaeon
GACGAGCATCCTCTGTTTTTCATATCGAGGAGCTAAGGAAGGGCTTGCTTCGATAACTTCTGCACCTCCTTAAGGAGCTCCTCCTCTTCCTCCTCCACTTCCTTCGGGTCGATTACACCTGACGTCATCATCGTCAAAAAGACCTCATATGTTAAGGCATTAGCTGTAATCAACTTACGAATTGAGTTTTCATCTAGGATCTTCCTTTCACGAGATTCCCTAGCGACGTCCCTAAGCTCCTTCATGACTGATCTTAAGGACTTGGCTAACTTCACGCCATCACCTTACGCTAGCCGCATCGCATAAGTTAAGGGCTATGAGGCTAAAAAGCTTTGTGTCATATACCGAATCGAATCTACGGAAGGGCTTTTGGGCGCGAAAGCCACTCAACCTACCGATATGCTTGCCGTCGACGCTAATGTGCATGATTGGCGATAACGTGGCTTTCGTCAAGTGCCTCATCGGGCATGACGAGGGCGCCGTCCAAAGGGAGGACGCGTTAACAGGGCGATGACATGCCCTTCGCTTCTAAAGCGCAAAGGATGAAGCAGGAGCCTAAAAGGCTACGACAGACTGATGAACGCCCTTAGAAGCGAGAATCTCCCACTAAAATGGGGAGGACGTCAAGCGTGAAACACGGAATGATAACCGACGAACCCTGTGATATACGGGTTAAAGCGGCCTTAACGCCATCCATCCGCCCTTAATCTTCTTCAATCCGTACTCCTTCTTAGCGACTTGAAAGGCCTTTCGTGCTTCCTTCCAAAAACCATCATCGTAAAGGACTACGCCCTCTCCCATGGCGTCTAAAGCCGTTAAGTCAAGCGCCCATATCGCATCCAAAAATTCATCGGGCGTATAGGCCCTGGGCTCGAGGGAAAGCCCCCAGACTTCGGGCGGATTTAACGCCATTAAGAGCTCGCTACGATTTTGAGGAAAGTTCTCAGCGATCACGAGGATGTCGGTATCGCTATGGATCTTCCAATCCCCCCGGCCCTGGAACCCATTAGCACGATAGCCTTAACCTTCAGAGGACTATCCAACAGCAGTTTAACGTATTTTTCCAGTCCGCTTTTAACATCGATCTTCAGCTCGGTTAATCCGAAATCCACTGCCTTACGGCATCCTCTACCCTTAACCATATTCTCATCGCCATCCTTAAACATGATTCAGCAAAACCCTTATCGTAATCCTCCAACTTGCGAGCATGTCCTTGAGATAAACTCTATAATCCCTCTGCATATTTTACCTCTTTGAGAATTCGATCTTTTATAGCTGGCTTTAAAGCATCAATAATTATCAAATCCACCTTCATCTCAAAGAATTCTTCTAAAAAGAACTTTAAGTTTATATAGTTATCGAAAGTCTTTGCACCTTTCTCAAACTCAACTAAAACATCAATATCACTAGTTCCCTTATGCTCGCCTCTAGCAAAAGAACCAAAGAAACCTATACGTTTAACACCGTATTTTTCCTTCAAATCGCACCTTTTTATTATTTCTATGGCTCTTTCTATATCCATACCTTGTTCCTTCACCAACTCGTTATTTTTATGTCCCTTCGCCTTTAATTAACCTTTCAAAACTTAAGCTTTTCCTCATAAATTCCCCTAAACTTGGAATTCTCGCTGCTTCGAATCAAATCTGGAAAACAACTTAGATTGGTAGCCCGGGGGAGATTCGAACTCCCACCTACGGGTCCAGAGCCCGTAATGCTTACCTACTACACCACCGGGCTACGTGAAGTTAGATAAAGCTCGTTTATTAAGCTTTCTGATGGCGCTGCGGAGCTCATGTAAAAAACGATGTTACAGTTGGGCTTCCTACAAACCCTTTACGATGGCCTTCGCCATCAAAGTTCGTCTATAAAGCGCTCCGTAACCGCTTTTATGGGTTCAACCCTTGTTTAAAACAAAGCGAAACTTATATCCAAACTGGTTAGGCATTAGTGCATAATTCTCGTTATCGACCTCTTTCTGCATCTAGGGCTCTTTTGAGAACTGGAGATGACATCCGGTGCTTAACAAGCTTAAATAGGGATTTCTTAACTAAAGTCAGGAGAAATAATACCGCCGCGTACGTTTAAAACGCTTTAATAACAGTGATGGAGCATGAAAGCGAAGACGAGGGTTTCATTAACAGTTGACGAAGCCATGACCATCGGCCTCATATCGGGCGAAGGGACCTTCGGGTGCAGAACGGAAACGAGGAACGGGAAAACGTACGTGTATCCAGTTATCAGAATAAAGATGTGCGATAGGGAAGCCTTAGAGCCAGCCGCCAGGGCACTCGGAGTGTCAATCAGCCACATAGATAGCAAAGCCGTTGTCTGCCCTCCGCACCTTTTTCCTCCAGACGGAAGGGGGGAGTGGACGGTGACTAAAGTGGGAGCCGGGGCCGTGGCGTTCATGGAGAAAGCTAGACCATTTTTGTCTAAGGAAGTATGGCGAAAGTGGGAAAGTAAGCTCCGAGAGTGTAAATTAAAACGCCTCAAGTTGTCGCCTCCATAGACATTTTTAATGTAGGCCTTAGGGGCCCCAGAGGCTCCCATGCTTGACCGCTACACCACCGGGCTTCTAGATTAGAACGAGCATTTGTTTTAATTGAGCCGCGGCATTTAGCCTTTTCGAAGAGCTTTATTAAGTCGACAAAATGCGCTCATCGAAAGAAACCAATTATTATCTATATGTTTTATTATTCCTTTTGTACCTTATTTAACGCGGCACTTATGCAAAAGCACTCTTGATATGCTGGGCTCCAATATTCACAACACCAAAGCGTAAATACAAATGGATTTTGATTATTTAAGAAACGATATTCACAAAAGACTTGTTCTGGATAATCATAAGCATAATGATAAACACAATTACCACAATAACTTCTTTTAAGCGCTTCCTCCTTCATCATAATTCGCCTCCTTTAAGAAAGGATGACTTCCTCACGAAGTCCC
>WUQV01000103.1 GCA_009889585.1 Candidatus Bathyarchaeota archaeon
CTTTTCTCCGCCTCTTCCCTAGTTAAACCTGCCTTTAGGAAGGCATTAGTCACGAAATCCCTCCAATACTCGCCTTCCGAAGGCGTAATCCTCCCTAAGTACCTTTCAGTTAAACCCATAGTTATGGTTTTTATGGAGGCCCAGATTTTTTCCGCTACATTTGAAAAATCCCTTTTAGCAAAGAGTTCAAGCCCCTTGCTATGGTATTCCTCTGCCATCCTTAAGTACTCTTCCAACTTTTCCTCTTCGCTCATATGCTATTAGGAGGAGGTTACTACCTTAGATTTAAGGCTTACGCGTTCAACCTTCTATTATTGGTTTCCTTTTCGACGTGAAGGAGTTCGTAGTTAATAGTCAGAGAGGCCTTACGCAGTCGAATACGACTATGTCGACATGCTCGCCTGCTAAAGCCTGCCCGCGAGCTGGCTTACTGGAAGCCGCCCTATCGCTCAAGCTTTTCGTTTAACAAGGCGGCCCTGTTCACCATCTCTAAATGACATCAATAACCGTCGCAATTCAGGCTACTGTGTGGCTGAAGGCCATCGCTTCAACGCCTGTGACGTGATCTGGGCTTGACTCTGAACTTAAGCCTTTCGCACCGTATTTCCAACACCAGAGAAGAACGCCAGAAGATTCAACGGAACTGTTAAGCGAAATACTTAAGAATGAGCGAACCTACACATGACCCCTATGGTCAAGGCATTAAACGAGAGGTCGCACGCTGAAGATAAGCCGTCAAGCTGGGCGAGCCCTATGACGCTTAAGGAATGGCGCTGGGCTGAACCTCCGTTACAGTTCGCTCCGACGATGGTTTAGGCGAGCGTAAGCCATGGGCTTCTTAGCTAAGATGAAGGAAGAGTTCTCATTCGTGCGCGGCAACTTACTCGTCCTGATAGTAAGTTGGATGTTCTTCCGCTCCTCTTTCTCCCTCGTCCATCCGTTCGAATCCCTTTACATAAGGGAGCTCGGCGCATCACCGTTCGTCATAGGGTTGATGGGATCGTTAGGGTTCATCATATTATCCCTCGTAACGATCCCAGGGTCTTACATCGCCGATAAGTACGGCAGGAGGGATTTGATAGTCATCATGACTTATGGAGCGGCCGCTTCCACCCTCTTTTACGCATTAGCGCCCGATTGGAGGTTCGTACTCATCGGGATCATCGTCCACAACCTCTGCTTAATCTACATGCCAGCCTTAGGGGCTATCGAAGCGGATTCGATACCGCCGGAGAGACGCGGAATGGGCTTCGCCTTAGGGCAAATCCTCCCCCTTATCCCAGCGGCCTTCTTCCCAGCTGCATCCGGCCTCTTAGTGGATCGTTACGGCATAGTGTTTGGGATGAGGATCGCTTACGTCGTGGCTACTTCGCTCGGCTTAACAGCTGCGCTCATTCGAACGTTCTTCCTTAAGGAGACGTTAAGTACGTCGGAGAGGATTAGCATCAAAGGCCTTGGGCTTGCGTTTAAGAGCTCGATCGCCTCGATGGTGGAGGCTTGGAAGTCTACCTCTCGAAACCTCGCGTTTTTGATGATGGCCATGTTGGTGATGGCCGTTTGGGAGCCGGTCTTTCACACGTTCGCGGTTCTTTACGTTCGCGATGTGATCGGCATCAGCGGCATGGAGTGGGGCCTCGTGAGGGTCGCCTCGATGGTCGCGACCATAGTCGTTGGCCTTCCCTTAGGGAAATTAGTCGACGCCGTCGGTCGGAAGAGGCCGTTGATCTTATCGCAACTGTTGCTCGCATCGTCAGCTGCCTCCTTCATATTCTGCCGTGGCTTCGGCCAGCTGTTGATCACGTTCGTAGCCCTTACCTCAAGCACGACATTGATCATGTTAGCTTATGCCTCGCTTCGAGCCGACATCATCCCTCGGGATAAGAGAGGAAGGATGATGGGGGTCATTGGGATGTTTATGATGCTCGCGATCGTTCCGTCCTCGGCCTTAGCTGGCTTCTTATATCAAGTGGATCCTACGGCCCCCTTCGCGTTAGTGATCGCGTCAGGGGTTATGAGCTGCTTGATCGTAACGTTCTTCGTCGAGGAGCCTAGGAGAAGGGAGGTTTAGCGTAATCAAGGAAGCCACGTTTTGAGGAGTCGCGTACAGCAGCCCGTCAGGCTTATACGCAAGCTCGCTACTTATCCCAAGGGCCGGTCGTCTAGCTAGGCAGGACGCAGCCCTTACGAGGCTGAGGTCGCAGGTTCGAA
>WUQV01000104.1 GCA_009889585.1 Candidatus Bathyarchaeota archaeon
CAATTGGAGAGCTCGCTTCATCTTGAACGAAGAATGCGTTAAACGAGGGGTGCCGTTCGTACACGCAGGGATTAGAGCTTGGTACGGCCAGATAATGACGATAATGCCTGGCGAAGGGCCTTGCTTACGATGTTTACTTCCGAAGAGCCCTCCTGAGGTGAAGAGGTTCCCCGTCGTAGGGGTTACGCCCGGCGTGTTGGGCTTGTTAGAGGCATCTGAGGCGATAAAGATCTTGACGGGCTTAGGGGAGCCTCTCGTCGGCCGAATGCTTTACATAGACTTAGAGAGCATGAGGGTTGATGAGATAAAGGTCGAAAGAAGGGCGGATTGTCCAATTTGTAGCTCGATAGGCAAAGCTTTAAAGCCTTAAGGCGAGAAGAAATCGGGGATGGATATGGTTAAAGTGAACGGTTACGAGGTCCCAGAGGGCCTTTACTATAGCGGGGATTATGCGTGGGTAAGGGTTGAGGACGAAAGGGTTAGAGTTGGAATAACGGATTACGCTCAAAAGCAATTGCGAGAGATAGTGTACGTGGACTTACCGAGCCCCGGAGCTACCATCTCAAAGGGGGAGCCATACGGGACGGTGGAATCCGTGAAGGCCGTCTCAGACTTGATAGCTCCTGTAAGCGGCTCGGTGGAGGAAGTAAACGAGGAGGCAAAGAAAAGGCCTGAGATCATAAACGAGGATTCTTACGGCAAGGGGTGGTTGATAGTCGTTAGGCCTACTAAGCTTGAGGAGGAGTTAAAGGCCTTGATGACGACCGAGCAGGCCGTGAAGTGGCATAAATCCCTCATAGAGAAGGCTTAATTAGGCTGTCCTCAGACTTCTCTCTACGGGTGAGGCGACTTGCCGATTAGGGTCGCGATAAACGGGTTCGGCCGAATCGGTAGGCTTTACTTCAGGGCGGCATGGGAAATGGGGGAGCCGTACATAAAGGACATAGACTTCGTGGCGATTAACGACATCGGAAGCATCGAGATGATGGCTCACTTATTAAGGTACGACTCGGTTCACGGGAAGTTCCCATTTAAGGTCGAAACGGAGAAGGACGCTATAATCATTGAGGGCAAGAGGATCCGATTCATCACCCAACCGGATCCGGCTAAGTTGCCGTGGAAGGACCTTGACGTATACCTAGCCGCCGAATGCACCGGCAGGTTTACGGATAGAGAAAGCGCCTCGAAGCATTTGCATGCTGGCGCGAAGAAGGTCTTGATATCGGCTCCTGCTAAGGGCCCGGACATAACAATTGTATTGGGCTGCAATGAACATCAATACGACCCTCAGAAGCACATCGTACTCTCGAATGCCTCTTGTACGACCAACTGCGTCGTCCCGGTTACGAAGGTCCTTCACGATGCCTTCAACGTTAAAGCGCTCATGATGACGACAGCTCACGCGGTTACGAACGACCAGAGGATACTGGACCTTGTTCACCCTGACGACTTCAGAAGGGCTAGGGCTGGCGCGTGGAACATAGTACCAACGACGACTGGTGCTGCAAGGGCGACAGCCCTCGTCATACCGGAGCTAAAGGGCAAGGCCGACGGCATTGCGCTACGAGTTCCGATTCCAAACGTGTCGATATGCGACATAACAGCGCTGGTCGAGAAGGCTCCTACCAAGGAGGAAGTCAACGAGGTATTTAGAAAGGCTGCTGAAGGCCCGTTGAAGGGCATAATAGCGTACACGGATGACCCAATCGTATCATCAGACCTCAACCATACGCCATGGTCGGCGGTCGTCGACGGCCAGTCGACGATG
>WUQV01000105.1 GCA_009889585.1 Candidatus Bathyarchaeota archaeon
CATCATCCCGCGCTTCGCATTTTACGAGCCTTGGACGTTCGTAACCTCGATGTTCCTTCACGGCGGCTTCGCCCACTTAATCTTCAACATGATAGCCCTTTTGTGGTTCGGCTCGTACCTTGAACATTTGATAGGCCGTCGATACTTCTTCACGTTATACGTAACGTCAGGCGTGGTCGGCAACTTGGGCTACGTACTTACGGCGTTCAACCCGTTCATGCCAGCCGTCGGCGCCTCAGGGGCGGTATACGGCGTTATAGGGGCGTTGACGGCTATCAGGCCTTGGACGTTAGTGTTGATAGGCGGGTTCATGCCCATGCCGTTGGTGTTAGCAGCTGCCCTCTGGGCCTTGATGGACTTCTTAGGCCTGTTCGTCCCGAGCGGCATAGCTCACGGAGCCCATCTAGGGGGTCTTGTGTTCGGGTTGGCGTACGGCCTTTACGTCAAAAGGGAGTTAAGGAGGCGATATTACGAACGTCTATTACGTGACGTAATCAGAAAGCTCCCGAATTCAGCCGCGTAAGTGAATGGCGTAACTCTTAAGTTCGCCATCAGGCCATCTTCTTCCCGTCGGCAGCTAAGGGAGGCAGCTTTGGCTCGACGGCTAGACAAGGTTCGCACCCTTTGAGGGTGCCGATAATCCCAAGATCCTCTTGAAGGGATAACGGGCTGGTGGCACAGCCCTCGCTCCGAAGGTATGCCATGAGGCATCGCCAGGGGCGAGAATATCCCGGCTTTAGTCGTGGAGAACGTCAAGGAGTCGGAAGCCTTAAAGGCTCCTTTAATTCCTTTAACCTTTCTGGATGCTCGAAGCCTATTTCATGATAGTACTTTCCCATATACCCCTTCCGAGTAATAATAGTTTGAACGCCTCCCTCAAGGAATTGATAAACCTTTCTATTCGCATGTCTTATTATCAATGGTCTTTCGATATATAAAACGCTTGTATGTATGCCGAAGCGTAGTCGTAGTGCGTCATTAACAAGCTACTCCCACTTGGGAGAGCAGAACTTTTCATTCACTCTTCAACCTTCTTTATCAAAATCCGCTCTCATTCTCAAAGGAAACGTCATATACAAAGCCTTCAAGCTTCCTCTTCATGAAGGCGCTTCCATTAGCGAATATAAGCCCGAAAAATATATCGTCGAAAGTACGGGTCCAAACGATTTCTTCTACATGTCTCTCAATCTTAGGATTGTATACGATTCGTCTCATCTTCTTTTCGCCTATTGAAAATATCTTCGACGGCGTATCTTTAGGCCTTCTAAGTATGCCCTTCTTAACTATTACTACATGTAGCGTGGAGGGAGGACGTGTAGGAGCTCGGCAACCCTCCTTTCGACATCTCCAAATAATGGCAAAAGTGTGCGATGACGCCTCTTAACCGCTTTAATCCCCTCTCTAATTCCTTCTTCCCCTTGAAAAGCTTATACTTCCTAACGACCTCGACTCCCTCTCCCAACTTGTTATCAAGCCTTTGTGTATCATGACCTTACTAAACCCCTTAGGCTCCTTGACGAAAGGGAAGTCCTCCAGCTTAAGCTCGGCTTCCATCTACGTCAAAGACCTCTTCCTCGATAGGCTGAGGCGTAACCGCCACCTTCGCCATTTACCGTAAGTCGGATAACGTTTATATGTCGTTCTCCTTCAACCTTCAAAGGCAGCTAAGGATGTCGACCTCGCTAATCGACGTCGTTAGAAGGGACTTGCTCTCGGCCATCGCTAGCCCCATCTTAAAGCAAGCCATAAGGATCTTTGACGTCGACTGTCGAAAGGATGGGAGCTTGCTCCTCAACTCCTTAAGGGCGTTCTTAGGCGAGGAGGTGAGGCTTTGTAATCGTTGTGAGAAGCTATCCAATAACGTTGCGGGGCCGTTTTACAAAGTCGGAAGCTTCTTGTTCAAGGCCGATAAGGCGTTCATGCGTAAGCAATTCCTTCATGAGGGCTCTGGTGAAGCCTGGTTGAAGGGCTTCGGCTTGATGATGCAAGGTATAAGGAAGTATGGCGTTAAAGTTCCGTTCACTCCAGCTGGGCCTTTTCACGTCGTTTGGAACTTCACGTACTTATGCAACCTTAGGTGTAAGCATTGTTATGAGGACGCTGGAGCGAGGAGGCCGGAGCTATCGACGGACGAAGCTCTTAAGGCATTAGACATCCTCTCGAACGTGGCAAGCATAGGGCTTCCGTCCCTTTCTCTCTCCGGAGGGGAGCCGTTAATGAGGAAGGACTTCTTCGACGTAGCTGCTTATGCTAAGAAGAAGATCCCTTACGTTAGCTTGGCCACGAATGGAACCCTCGTAACGAAGGATAACGCGAAGATGTTGAAAGACGTAGGCGTGGATTACGTTCAAGTGAGCTTAGATGGAGCGACTGCGGGAACTCATGAGGGCTTTAGAAGGGTCGTAGGTTGTTTCAAGAGGGCGTTAGAAGGCGTTCAGAATTGCGTTGAAGAAGGCATCGATACTTGTATCGCTACCGTCATACAAAAGGAGAACTTAAGCGAGTTAGAAGGCCTCCTTAGGTTAGCTGATGAGCTAGGGGCTCGTTTCATTCACTTTAACTATATACCCGTCGGAAGGGCGAGGGCTTTCGTAGAGTTAGATCTTACGCCTAAGGAACGTCTTCACGTATTAGAGACTATAGGTAGGAGGGTTGTGGATCTTTATATAAAGGCTAAGGAAGAGGAGTTAAGGTTTAGTAAATCTAATGTAAAAGTGGATAGATTCTTTAGCACATGTCCTCAATATGCTAGTGTTATTAAAAGGCTCTCTCAAGAGGTTGGCGAACGATTTATTATAACAGCTCATTATGCTGCAAAAAGAGGAATAGAAAATATAGCAGAGTTCTTAAGTGGATGTGGAGCTGGAAGGTTATATTTAGCTTTAGAGCCAAATGGTAATATAAAGCCTTGTGTATTCTTTCCAACGGATGAAAAGACGATTTTAGGTAATATATTGAAGGATGACTTCGAGTATGTATGGGATCATAATGAGCTATTATGGATGTTACGATCTAGGGAGGGTCTCGAAGTGTATAATGTGAATGGACGGCTCGTCGGTTGTGGTGTTTGTCCTGATAAATATATTTGCGGTGGATGTAGAGCGAGGGCTTATAGTTATTTCAATGGAAAAGTGAATGCTCCTGACGTAGGATGCATACGTAATGAGCTGCTATGGGATGTCGTCGTTAGGAAGTTAAGAGCATTGGCATATTAATGCAGACGATTGATCCTCTTATGATTAACGAAATCCTTAGCCTTGAAGGAAGCTTTTTCCTCCTCAGCAACCCTCTCCTCATCTGAGGAGCGTATTACGTTCCACGTTGCGCTCAACTCGTAATCCCCTTGCATCGTCCTATGTTGAACTTTAACTGGATTAGTCATTCTTATCATGCTTCTTACGATCGATATTGCATTCAGCGCCTCTAGAATCTACTAATATGGGCCCAGGGGTGACGTGTTGGGTTAGTCCTTGAAGAAGCGCTTGCCATTGTGGTCTTCGCAGATCTCCTCAGCTTTTCCTTACTCAATTAGATGAGCTTCAAGGCCGTTATAAGAAAGCCTTTTCTCTAGAAGCGTCTGATGATCTCCCATCGGCTCCCTCCTCAGGCCTATGGCTTAAGGGACGCTAACGTCCTTTCAACGAGTCCCTTCGAGCTTCTCAACGGCCTTCGCCCCTCCTTTATAATGCTTAGTCCATGGGAACTTCCGAGGATCTCGCTTTAACCCTATTAAGCTCTTCCTACACTTACTCGAACAAAACCATAATATAGACCCATCATTTCTTACATACATCAAACCAGTCCCATATGGAAACTCATACCCACAAAATGAGCACTTTCTAACCTTAGGCACAATCCTCCCCTGACGAACTAACCTATCTTCTTAGCCTCCCTCTCCGTCTCCCTTAACATTAATACATCGCTAAGTCGCACAGGCCCCTTTACATTCCTAGCGAGAATCCTTCCCTTATCCCTTCCTTCAAGAATCCTAACCTTAACTTGCGTTATCTCACCAGTAACCCCAGTCCTTCCAATTATTTGAATTACTTCAGCTGGAGTTAATCGCTCAACTTCTTTCTTCTCACTCATCTACCAACCCTTAACTTTCCAAACCTTATTATAAGCTCTTTCACTAAGCTAGCGCCCTCCCCTTCTTCGATGATACATGCAGAAGCAGCCGGTACGTCTATGCCAATGGCTTCGCCGATCCTCCTCTTGTTCGGCACGTAAATGTAAGGGATTTTTCGCTCCTCGCAGAGGATCGGAAGGTGGGCGACGACCTCAGGCGGGTCTACGTCTTCAGCTATCACGATGAGCTTAGCTATCCCCCTTTCGACGGCTTTCGTCGTCTCGTTCGTTCCCTTCCTCACCTTCCCGGTTCTAGAGGCGACCTCTAAGGCTTCGTAAGCCGCCTCAGCTACCTCCTTCGGAACCTCGAACTTCACGTAAAACGGCTTCGGCATTGAGCTCCCGTCACGACGGCCCGTTAAGCCGTCTTCATACGGTGGGTGCGGTTATAATCCATTGCGATTTCGCTTTATAAATTTGGCGCTGGGCCCTTACTTAAAGGCGAATGGACGGCAACGTCTAAATTAAAGCTACTTAAGCAGCAGGAGGAAATTCACCGTAAAGCTAAGGAATTTTTGAAAGTCGCCTTCATGGTTGAAGGCCTCTGAGAGCTGATAAGAGACCTAATGATGAAAAGCATTTATGCTAAGTCCTCGATTACAAAAGTAGTGCGTCTAATGCTCATATTAGAGGAAGTCCTTCCAGCTCTCGTCGGACAGGCCCCTTGGGCTGCGCTAGTGCTGACAATTCTATACTACGCATATAAGGGCTTGCGGAAAGAGATTGGCGATCTTAAGGGAATAGTAATCTCTTTACAATTATTCCTTGTTGATTTCATGAGGCTTAAGGGGCTATTCACCTTAGAGGAGGCGGGCTTTATTAAAAAGGAGGTCAAGCGAATAGCTCGTGTGCAAGATCCTTTGACGCCTGAGGAGGTCGAGAAGCTCCGTAAGGTCTTATCGAAGGACGTGGATGAAATAGAGCTTGAGGAGATCGGTGAGCTCGTCGAATACTTTGCGAACAAGTGGATGAAGGAAGGCGGCCGCCTATCCTTCGACATCTTCTTAAGGTTAGCTATGCTGAAAGGCTACGTGGAGAGCAAGAAGCTTAAGGAAGGAGTTTAACCTTTAATTCGCAGACTTCGTTGACTCAAGCCCTTTAACCCTTCCTTTGACCTCCTCTTTTATGATCAATGATTCGGCAAGCTCAACGAGCCGCCTTATCTCCTCCAGCCTAACCTCGACGTCGCTTATCCTCAACCTAGCTTCATGGAAGCCATCGACGTACAGCCTGTAAGCCACATCCCAATAGGCCCTAATGGCTTTATCGACTTTCCCGCTTAGCTCACGGACGGCGTCCTCAAGCAGCGAGACAGTCCACCTGCCCTTACTAAGGGCCTCTACGTACGGCCTGAGGCCCAAGCGAGAGCTCATTGCCTTTACGGATTCCTCAGCCGCTTTGTAAAGCTTCTCACTCGCTTGAACGGGGTCGCCTTTAGCGACGTACTCCTCGCCTTCCCTAAGGAACTTCACGGCAAGGTTTAGGCGCTCATAACGTATCATGACCGCTTCATCCTTATCGGCGTATGGAATAATGATTAAAGCTTTATAGCCCATTCGAGCTCCTTAAAGCGATTAGTTAATTCAAGTTTCAGCCTGTCGGAAAATTTAAATACGAAACTTTATCGTCTTATTCGCGATGGCTCCGATGCGCCCGCGCAAACGGAGGCCATTAAGATTATGGGAGCCGGCTAGCTAAACTTGACAGGCATGTGGCCTAAAGAGTTGCGGAGCGAGCGCCTTAAGTTCGTGATGATGATAACCTTCACGGTAGTTGCGTTCGCCTCCTTTTGGTACGGCTTAAGGGCCGCGTTAACGACAGAGCATCCGCTTTTAGTCGTCTCATCGGAGAGCATGGTCCCTACGCTTCACGTAGGGGATTTAATCATCGTCCGAGGGGTGAACGTCAATGATATTAAAGCGGCTCCGTATCCAAATGGAGATATAATCGTGTTCCGCAGCCCCATCGATCCTAACGTCTTAATAGTTCATAGGGCCGTCGGCAAGGCGTACGAAGACGGTGAGCCGACCTTCATCACGAAGGGCGATAGGGCGTTCAGCCCAGACCCTTGGCGCGTTAAAGGGGAGCAAGTCGTCGGCAAGGTCGTCTTCCGAATACCCCTATTAGGATACGCTACCTTATTCTTTCAAACGCCAACAGGAAGGGCCTTCCTCATCTTGCTCGCGTTGATCGTTTTAGCTTGGGGCTTCATCGAGTCAGGAGCGAGCCGACGTTTAAGAGCATTAAGTCGTTAGCGTATGCATCAGCTCGTTAGCCGCGCCATAGTTATGACGTTATCTTTGATCGCGAGGTTCCCCTTGAGCTTCGAGCACCTTAATCTTTCCTAGTAACTTTAGTCTGTTTGTGATATCAACTGAGGTTTTAAATAATAAAGCCTCAGCGCTGATGGAATTCGGCTCGTTAGATCGCTTCATTAATCCATTCGATTAAGCCAAGGCCGCAAGGGCTACTCACTTATAAAGGCCCGCTCCTTAAGCTATATAGAGCATTATGCCGAAGGTTAAGGCCATAATTAGCATAGAGAACGTAGTCGCTTCAGCCATTTTAAAACAACCGGTCGACTTAAGCGCCGTCGTTAAAAGCCACCACGGCGTAGAATACCGCCCTGAGCAATTCCCAGGGCTCGTATTTCGCATGAAAAGGCCTAGAACTGCTACGTTGATCTTCAACTCAGGGAAGATGATTTGCACTGGAGCTAAGTCCGAAGGGGAAGCTCGAAGGGCTGTGGCGAAGATAATTAAGGAAATGAAGAGGTGCGGCATAGTCATCGTAGGGAAGCCGGATCTTAAGATACAAAATATAGTTGCTTCTGCAAGCTTAGGTGGAACGATAGATTTAGAGCGTGCAAGCTATGAGTTAGGTAGGACTATGTATGAGCCTGAGCAATTTCCAGGCTTAATTTATAGGATGGATAATCCTAAGGTTGTTATCTTATTATTCGCTAGTGGTAAGCTCGTTTGTACTGGTGCGAAAAAGGAGCAAGATGTTTATGAAGCTGTAAATAAGTTGCATGAGGAGCTTGAGAAGAAGTCCCTTATATATTATAAAGAGGGAGGATGACGCCAATAACATTGGCGCTTACTTAGATTGCTTAACCTCGGGCTTGCCTTAAGATGGCTTCCAGTTGATTCTCCGTTATGAACCCAGCTTCATAAAGCCTCTTAGCTGCTTCGCTGACCTTTAACAAGCAATGTAAGCGAACGCCGCGCTCCTTCAACCTTAACTCCCCTCCCTCCCCTCGATCGATTAGGACAACGGCGTCGTTAACCACACCTCCTTCAGCCCTCACGGCCATCGCAACTTCTTCGATGGAAGATCCCGTCGTTACGACATCGTCGACTATCAAGACCTTATCGCCCGACCTTAAGACGCCCTCTACGGCCCTTCCAGTGCCGTGAAGACGTGCTTCCCTCCTGACGTAAAGAAGGGGTTTCTCAAGTTCGTACGCTATTAAAGAGGCGAACGGCAGCCCAGCCGTAAGAACCCCGGCCACTTTGTCGAAGCTTTCTACGCCGACGTCCAATCGTATCAACTTAACGTATAATTCACAAGTCCTTTTGAACGCTCGTGGGAAGCTCGGCACGAGCCTTAAGTCCACGTAATACGGGCTGATCCTCCCGCTCGTCAGCTTAAACGTCCCGAACTTAAGGGCTCCTACTTCGTGAAGTATTCGACAAAGCTCGTCCTTCATCGCCTCCCTTTCGTCCTTAGCGATCAAGACATCCCCCTAAGGGTATTTGTAGGCCTTATGTCGTTCTACGATCATACAACGTATTCCAGGGGCCTCCTTGATGAGGAGCTCGGCGAATCGGCTTAGGTCGCCTTTAACGTCCGTATGATAGGGGATGGCTACCTTCGGCTTAGTTAATTTGGCTATTTCGACGCCCGCGCTCGGAGACGCCCTCGGCGCGATGCCGACCGTACAGAACGTCACGTCCGGCTTATCCTCTTCCCCTATCCTCTTCATCTCAGGGAACGGAAGGCTGTCAGCCGTGTGATAGACCTTAACGCCATCCTCGCTTACGATGAGGAACGTAACCGGCGTCGCCGCCGGATGATTACAACCCTTGATTAAGATCCTTATTCCGTCGAGTTCAACTTCGTCGCCAGCTTTCACCTCCCGTAACTTGCCCGGCTCAACGACCTTCTTCAACCTCTTAGCGGAGGTTATATCCGCGATGACGGTGCACTTCGTTCGACTTTGAACATCCCTTACGATTGCTGGATCTAAGTGGTCGTAATGCTCGTGCGTTATTAGCACGACGTCAGCCGTTGCGAAAGCCCTCGGGTCGACATCGGTTGGGTCGACGATCAACGTCTTAGAGGGCGTCCTTATCATCACGCCAGCGTAGCGATTAAACCAAGCGAAAGAGACCTCTCCCTTCCGCGGAACCGGCACCCCTATCGACATGTGACGGCACCAACTCTTTACGGCCCTTCAGCTTAAAAGGGCTTGGTTCAAGGCTTCAACTTATGTGAACTACCCCAAGCTATCGCATGGGGCTTCCTGCCTTAACGACCACCTGCTGACATCTCCACGGGCTTGAATTCGGGCCTTCCCAGCCCTACTGCGTCCGTCCGGCAATCCCCTTTCGGCTTTACGGCATGCGAGGCTTGAAGCGGCGTTACGCATTCCGACCTCATGCCTGCAAGTTGACGGGAGGAAGGGGATGAGTGGAGAATACAAGCGCGTCGGCTTTCACCCCCTCGCGGAAGGGGGCTTCCCGCCGATGGAGTTAAACGAAGCGGAATCGGCTAACGCTTGGAAAGCCCATGGTGGACGTGTGGCTTAAATACGGAAGGACTGAGGCTTGCGCGAAGGTCCCGGTGGAGAGCTTCCTCGGTGTTATCGAGCCGAGGGAAAAGCCCGGCGTTCAAGATCCCGTGGCCGAGGTTAAACGGGCCTTAAAGGAACCCGTTGGGGCGAAGGGGCTCGACGAAATCGTAAGGCCGGGCGATAAGGTGGCTTTAGTCGTCGACGACGTAACCAGTCGCGCCCCTAGCTACGTCATGGTCCCGCCTATCTTAGAAGAGCTAAGCCGTTCCGGCGTAAGGAATGAGGACGTTACGATCGTTTTCGCCTGTGGAACCCATAGGGCCGTTGCACAAGATGAAGCCGTCAAGCTCCTCGGGGACTTAGTCGTGAGCGAGGTGAGGACCATAAGTCACGATTGCGACGCGAACGACCTCGTTTACGTCGGGACGACGACGCGTGGGACGGAGGTCCTCTTGAACAAGGCCTTCGTCGAGGCCGACGTTAAGATCCTCACCGGCGATATCGAGCCTCATTACTTCGCTGGCTACGGAGGGGGGAGGAAGAGCGTCCTACCGGGCGTCTCCAGCCGAGCGGCCATCCTACGGAACCACTCGTTAGCCCTTTACGAAGGGGCGAGGGCTGGCATCTTAAGCGGCAACCCGGTTCACGAGGATATGCTTAAGGCGGCGAAACTAGCGAACGTGGACTTCATCGTTAACGTCGTTTTAAACAGCAGGGGCGAAGTCGTCAAAGCCTTCGCCGGCGACTTAGAGGAGGCCTTTTACGAAGGCGTGAAGTTAGTCGACGAAATGTACAAGGTGCCGGTCGAACGTAAGGCCGATGTAGTCTTGATGAGCTCAGGAGGCCATCCGTTCGACGTCAACCTCTCTCAAGCCTGCGAAGGGATAGATAATGCGCTTAAGGTCGTTAAGGACGAAGGAGTTATCGTTTGCGTAGCTGAGTGCTCGGAGGGTTATGGGGATGAAGCCTTTTACAAATGGATGAAAAAGTATAAGGACGTTAAGGAGGTGGAGGAATCGCTTAAGCGTAAGTTCGATATCGGCGGCCATAAGGCGTATCGATTGATGAAGGCGTTAGAGAAGGCCGAGATAATACTCGTTTCATC
>WUQV01000106.1 GCA_009889585.1 Candidatus Bathyarchaeota archaeon
GGGACAGGTTAAGGTAATAGGTGAAGAGCATGAGCAATTGTCCATCCTGCAGAGAGCGTGTGACATTGGCCGAGCTGGATGTCATACGGAAAGCCCTAGAGAAGGAGCCTGAGAAAGTTCTTGCCGCGCTTGAAGTCCCTCCATACTCCGAAAAGTACCCTGAGGAGGAAAAAAAGAAGATGCGCGAAGCCCTTGGGATCGCAACTTGTGCGGCGTGTTTACTACGTGCCTTCGTGTTGGACGTGCTCCTACCACCGCCGTTTAGGCCGCCGTTGGCATTCTTCATGTGTTGGACTTCAAGAATATGTCCTTAGAGGTTAGATGAGGCTAATGGGCGAAAAGGAGAACCTTAAGAGGCTCGTAAAGGCTCCGTTTACGACGGAGCATGAAACGATACTCGAGGCGTTTTTAGCAGACTTAGCCGATGTCGTCCCAGCTGTAGGCGAAATAGCCAGCCTCGTTCGAATCGTGGAAGCCATAGAGAAGAAGGACGATATTCGCGCAGCGATGGAGGTAGGCGATTTGGTCGCTGGCATCCCCCCTGGTATTGGGGATGCACTCGATGTGTTAACTCCGACGAACACCCTCCTTTACCTAAGGAGAAAAGGTTTTAAGCTTGAATGAAGTAATCATTAACGGTGGTGCGATGCAAATGGAGTTCCCTAAGTTAAAGCCCACCGAAAGGATAACCGAAATAACGGAGACGTATAAGCGTAAGGTTGAAGCAAGCGTCATCCCACCTGACCCAGCGAGGATCGTTGAATACGCCTTGAGAATACCACCTACGATTGAGCATATGCTACCAGTTCCACCTATAATAGAGAGCATTCACGACGACATAGTAAGACCTTTGGTTGAAAGCTTACCGAGGTTCCCGCTTACGGGCGAGCCTCCAGTAGCGAAGTGGAAGGAGTGGATAAGGGAGGAGTAAGTTGGCCGAATTGCCCAAGCTTTCGGGTGTTACAAAAATTCTTGCGACGCCTGAGGTTCAATTCGAGAAGGCGGTAAA
>WUQV01000107.1 GCA_009889585.1 Candidatus Bathyarchaeota archaeon
CCACGATTAAATATAAGTGAAGATCGTTCGCTATCCCTTCGATAAGTTAAACGGCCTTCCTTCTAAGAGGATCCTTTGCGGTACTTTATCATGCCACTTTCGTAAGAAAGATAACTCTTCCTTTTCATCCCTTAATTCATCCGGTAACATCTCTGGTATTTCATCCTTTATAGGATACCAACGCAAACACTTAGGGCAAATGATCATGCCTTCGATCACCTCCTCCTTTTCCTCGAAGACGTATAACTCAAGAGGATAATGCTTATCGATAGGGCAGGCCAATATCTCCATTAATTTCCTCTTCACAGCCGACCCTTTGTTAAGTTAACGAGCCTACGTTATAAGCCTTACGCCGCAGGATGCGGCTATTAACCTAAGAACGGCGTTGAGCACGAACTACAAGGACGCTTGCTTAAAATGCTAAGCCCTAAGCGACTTAGCCCCCTCTTAACGATATTAATCCCCTAGGCACCGAACGCTACATCTACTTACAGCCGCCCTTATGGAAGAACTTGCTCAACATTCATTTAAGTTGCCTTCCTTAGCAATAGCCCTAAACGAAGCTTAGGCAAGTTTTAGAAGGAGAACGGTTAACCTTAAATAACGTAAGTGGATGACATACTTGATGTGAAGTTGATCAAGCTTTACCCTCAAGTTAAAGCCGAGCTAAGCCCTCACAAGGCCGTTTTAGCGTCGTCCCTCAGCTTCCTCATTAGCTTGATCTCCGGCCTCTTGGGCATCGGAGGAGGGGAGTTTCGATTGCCCGTGTTAATACTTCTGCTCGGTCTCCCCGTGACCGTCTCAGCAACGGCAAATTTGATCGTCGGGCTTTTAACGGTGTTCATCGCCTTCGTCAAGCGCTTAATGCTAGGGGTGTTCGACGAAGGAGCCTTGGGCTTGATCGTAACCATGAGCGTTGGCTCGATCTTCGGGGCTTGCGCGGGTGCAACGATCACGGGCAAGGTGGGCGACCGTCGCTTAAGGCTTGCGGTCGGAGCGTTCCTTATCGCTATCGGACTTAAGTTCCTCCACGGGGCGCTCGTACGAGAGGTCCCTCAAGGCTTAGCCTTAGGCCATCGATTGGACGTGGTCTTCGCGGCCCTTTTCGGAGCCCTTATAGGGGTAGTCTCCGGGGCGATAGGCGTAGCGGCAGGGGAGCTAAGGATCCCAACGTTCGTGTACTTCTTCGGCATTTCGATAAAACTCGCTGGAACGGCTAGCTTAGCTGTTTCCATACCTACGGTGGCAGCTGGAGCCTTCGCTCATAAGAGGATAGGCCATTTGGATAGACGAGCGGCTCACGCTGCGCTCGTGATGGGGCTCCCTGCTCTTGCAGGCGCTTACGCCGGGGCCTCCCTCGTCCCAGGGGCTGCTGATCCGTTGCTTAAGGCCTTGCTCGGAGCCGTCCTGTTGTTATCAGCGGCTAAAATTGTGAAATTTAAACGCGTTGTCTAAACCGTGGAAGCCTAAGGCGTAATCATGAATGAGAAGGAGTTAATCGAAGTCATAATGAAGTTGAAATCAAGTTATATTAATAATGTTGTGAAGGCGAGAGTTCAAGAGTTTAAGGAGTTGGGATGTAGGGGGAATATTGAATGGTTTTTAGAGCTTTGCTTTTGCATTTTAACGGCTGGATCATCAGCGATATCGGCGTTAAAAGCACAAAAAGAGTTAGGCTTTAATGGCTTTTTAACTTCTACAAAGGATGAGTTAGTCAAAAGGCTTAAGGAAGCTGGTTGTAGATTCTTTGATAGAAGAGCTGAGTTCATTATAGAAGCGAGGAAGTTTAAAAATATTAAGGATATAATGAAGAGATTTCCTAATGAATATGAAGCTAGGGAATGGTTGGTGAAGAATGTAAAGGGAATAGGTTATAAGGAGGCGAGCCATTTCCTTCGTAACGTTGGATTTTCAAACGTAGCGATCTTAGATAGACATGTCCTCTCCCTTTTACGTGAAAGTGGAATTATCGAATATAATTTGAAGACATTAACGAAACGGAGATACTTAGAGGTTGAGAGGAAGCTAAGGGATATAGCTGAAAAGGTAGGACTGTCGCTCGCAGAGTTAGATTTATACCTCTGGTACGTTAAAACAGGAAAGGTCTTGAAGTAATGTAAGAGCTCGCCTTAAGTTAAAAGTTTAAGGCGGCTGTCAGCCCGCCCGTCGGGCGTCACGGCCTTCGCTCCGCCCTCCTCCTTTCATCATCCGCGTAAGGACGGTCGAGCCTTCAGCTTAAGCGTTTCGCTAAAAATAGCATCCCTTTAAGAAGCTTTAACCGACCGTTTCAAACGACCTTGACGTCCACCTCGTTTAACTTCCCTCCTTCGAAGACGTAAGCGCTAAAGCTTCCGTCTAAAGTTGAGTAAATCAACCATACGACGTTCGGCCAAAGCCTCATGGCCCTTTCGTCCGCCGTCGACGGGGAGCTCCTCGCTGGATGGGAGTGAAAGACGCCTACGTATTCCCTTCCCTCTTCCTCCATCCTTTTATAAACGACATAGAATAACTCAGGGTCTATCATAAAGCTGATGTTAGACCCATTTTCATTCGACATAATCATCACTTCTTCTACGACGATTTCATCGTCCTTAGTACATCCAAATAAGAGAGCGCAAGCCTCTACTGGATACGCCCTTTTAACCTCCTCCTTAAGCATCCTTAAATGATCCTTCTTAATAATGAGCTTAAGCTTCATTGATAACCTCCCTTCATACGGTTGATGAATTTAATTAACTTCGCTTGAGATAGATACGATCTTAACAAACTTGCCCTTTTAAACCATTTTTCAAACGGCGTGAATACCCTTGATGATACATCTTTTAATGCTTCATCAATCGAATTAAACTTCCTAGGGGGCCTTTTGAAAACCTCCCTAAGTGCCTCTCTCATCTTCCAAGAACCTATCGCCACGTAATATTCAGAGCTCACCTCCCTTAAGACGAAAGCGAACGCTTGACGCCTTATCTTATGCAAGTATTCGTAAACGGGAAGCTTCATGGCGTAATAACCTCCTCCTGCCTTAGAGAAGTCAACCCTTCCTCTCCACGTCTCATGATCTGATCCTATGAAGGCGGACTTCGCGTTAGGCATGAAGACGGAGTTCGGAAGCCATATCTCAACCATTTCGTACGAAAGAGGCCCAGGGGCTAACACGACCTCGTAATGATTCCCGAGGTGGGATTGGCTGAAGACGTGAACTTCGTTAAGCTCGTCGAAGTCGGCTATGCGTTTGGCTAAGCCATTCGATAGGATGGAATCGATAGCCGTTATCGACCAACGAGATGGGACGAGAACTCGATCCTTAGGGACGCCTAAGAGGCCGAGGGAGAGGAGTCGTACGATGTAATAGTTGGAGATGCCATATTCGTAGAGCTCCCTTACGGCTGTAGCGGCCCTCACGTCACGATCGTCCACTAACGACTCAACCTTACTAGGGGCTGAAACGTTCCCTACGACCTTCAAGTCGGTTAAGCTTCCGGACATCCCGCTCGGGGCCAATGTATCGTCGAACTTCAAAACCGGCTTCAACGGCTTCTTGAACGAAGCTTCAACGTCCACCGGTTCGCTCGAAATGCTTAACTCCCTCGTCAAGTCCAACAACTTGCTCGACTTTCGGGCTGCTTTTACATGCGATTTGAACGTAGACCTGACGAGCTGAGACCTTAGCGCTACGACATCGTCTAAGGATCGTCCGTAAAGAAGCGAAGGCTCGCTTAACTTCCTAACGTCTTCTTTGATGGGCGTGAGCAAAGGCCCTATCGTCGCTTGAGGCCAAAGCTTGCTTCCGACTAAGACCTCGGGAGGAGTAGCCCCGAATAACGTCCGCCCGAGGAGCTTCGTCGAAACTGCTAAATGGGATTCGAACTTTATCAAAATGGGGCACGTAGGCCTTCTACATAACGATTTAACGCCTCTACACCTTACGCATAATCGAGCTTCAGCTCCCAACTCCATCAATAGCGGCCAACAGCTAATATGCCATCAAACTTTTAAACGTATCGAGAACTAACGATTAAAGGCCTTTAGCTTAACCGCTCTACACTTCATAGAGGATTTTAACGATGCTTCAGCTATTAAGAGGGCCTTCAACCCATCGGCACCGGTCACCAATGGTTCCTTGTTATTTAGGACGCAGCCTACGAAATGTTGTAATTCCAGCTTAAGCGGCTCCTTCCACTCATGTTCAAGCATTACGCATTGACCAGCTCTTTCTACCTTCACCTCTTGAGTAAGATAATTGAGGGATGCAATTGCATCACTGCCTGTTACAAGCAAATTTCTCACTTTATAAGGCGTCAACCAATTCGCTTCTATAAACGCCGTCCTTCCGCCTTTAAACGTAAGCATTATTTGAGCATAATCCTCAAACCTTATATGCTTTAGCCTTCCGACCTTTGCATAAACAACTATTGGATCGTCAGAGAATACATGCCTAATGATATCAATATCATGTATGGCCGTATCCTTTATGACGCCTACATCGCCTATCCTCTCAGGCCATTGTGAAACCCTTCTTGCAGTCGCAGATACGATGGTTCCTAACTCGCCCTTATTAATGAGGTCCTTTACGCGTTGAACCCCAGGATTAAACCTTTCGATAAAGCCAGCCATTAAAATAAGCCCCTCCTCCTCAGCCGTATTGATTAACTCTTTAGCTTGTCGAACGTCACTTGCCATCGGCTTCTCCACTAACACGTGCTTTCCAGCGTTCAATGCTTTCAACGCCTCAACAGCTAAGTTCGTCGACCAAGTGCAAATGCTCACAGCTTCAACATCATCCCTTTTCAACATCTCTCGGCTGTCAACATATCCTTCAACATCAAACGTCTTAGCAATGGACTCTGTCCTCTTTAAATCGATATCACAAACGGCTACTAACTCGACCTCCGGCATCTCCTTATAAACTCTAGCGTGATTTCGGCCCCAGAACCCAACGCCTACGATCGCTACGCCTAACTTCCTCATGCCATTAAACACCTAAAGTTCTATCGAGGCCGTTAATTAATACGACCTTGCTAATGAACGTTCCTACATCGAGCTTGATAAGGATGGCGTAGTATGTCGCGAACGTCACGATGACCTCCTCGTTTTCCGGCTAAATTGTAACGCGCGAGGACCCGTGATGTCGTAATCCATAGCGTAATTAGCTGTTTGCTAGAGAGCGTTCAACAGAAGTCAAGAGCTTGTTGATTATGGAACGAAGCACCTCCTTGTACTTAACGACGAGCTGAGCTGCCCTTTCCTTAGTTCTTCCTTCGGCATAAAGCCTATAAATCGGCTCCGTTCCACTCGGCCTTATGAGTATGGAACTTTCATCCTGTAGCCACAACCTCACGCCATCTATCGTATCCATGCTTACGCCTTCGACTCGCTTCATCAATTCATCTAATACCAACTCCTTTAGCTCATCTGGACAAGCTAACTTATCCTTTTCGATATAGTAAGAGGGCAATTCGTCCAACAGTTCGGATAGCTTCCTCCCCGTCTTAGCCATTACGTTCAATATTAACGCCGTGGCCATGGCTCCGTCTCTGACGAATTGATGAGGCCCGTAGAAGATGCCCCCGTTCTCCTCGCCTCCTAACTTTGCGCTCAATCGCTTCATCACGTGGGAGACGATGATGCTGCCGACTTTAGTCCAAACGACCTTTCCGCCGAATTCCTCAGCGACGTCCTTTATGAGCGATGAGGAGCTAATCGGCGTGACGATGACCTCCCCTGGGTTCTCCATTAGGAATTGCTTCTCGATTAAGGCGAAGGTCTTATCGCCCCAATGAGCCTCGCCCCTTTCGTCCACGAAAATCGCTCGATCGGCATCTCCATCGTAAGCAACCCCTACGTCCGCCTTAACGGCCTTAACGACAAGGGCTAAGCCGCGTAAGTTCTCCAACGTTGGCTCCGGAGGCCTTTTGGGGAACGTCCCATCGATTTCCGCGTTAATCGTCGTAACTCGGCATCCCATTTCTTGAAGCAATCGAGGGATGGCCAATCCGGCGACGCCGTTGCCTGGATCTACCACGACGTGAAAGCCCTTCCGTCGAATGGCGTCGACGTTCACGTGTTGCTTCACGGCCTCCACGTAAACGTCTAAGGCTCCTGATAGCTCGTTAACGCCTTTGACGCCATCCCACGTAGCTCGATAGAACCTTTCGTTAAATAGTATCCCTTCGATTTCGACTTCTAACTCCCGAGGGATCTCCACCCCATCGTCGGCTACGACCTTTATGCCATTGTACTCCGGCGGGTTATGAGAGGCCGTTATTATGACCCCGCCCTTCATATGGTAATGCTTAACCGCGTATTGAATGGCTGGCGTAGGGGCTACTCCTACGTCGTAAACATCGCAACCAGCCGACAGAAGGCCCGCGATAACGGCCCTTACGAGCATCGGGCCGCTCGTCCTTCCGTCGCGTCCTACGAGAATCTTCCCACCTCCGAAGAACGTTCCAACGCTACTTCCGACTTTCGTTGCGAACTCAGGGGTTAGGTCGCGGTTAGCCACTCCTCGAATTCCGTTCGTTCCGAAGAGCCTCCTAGCTTTAATCATGGGATGACCCGAGGGAACCATCAAAGGGCTTTGTTAACGCTTCCATCGATGTCATTATTAAGCTAACTCCTCCATGCGTTATCGTCACTTAACGATGCCGTACCCTATCAAGCGCCACCTGCCTGAGATCTTCCTGCTGATAGCCGCTCTAGCCCCTTCCTCGGCGCAAACGGGGCGCCCTAAGCGTAACGTCACGAAGTTCTCCCTGACGGAGAGGACGACGCCCGTCGTTATCGCCGTCCCTACGTCCAAAAGCAAGGCCTCGCCGACGTTAATCCTCTTGACCTCCACGAACTCCTTCGTCCCGATCGCTCGTTCGAAGCAATGGACGTCGAGCGTCAATTCATCTAACGTCGGCGGGATGGCGCCCAGCTTCCCCACGATGTTTCCTACGAGGCCATCGGCCTTCGTTATAGAAGGATCTAACGACGTGCCGACGCCTACCAACCCTCCGCATTGAGCCTCGCTCACGCTCTTACCGCCCGCTTGAAGGCTTACGACCTTTGTGATCAACTCTTTGTAATACGCTCGACCTCGCTCCTCAACTCGAACGCCGGGGCGTATTTCGACTTCGTCGCCTACCTTGAGCTTCCCTTGTACGATCGTCCCTCCTACGACGCCTCCCTTTAACCTCTCAATAGGGGTGCCCGGCTTGTTCACGTCGAATGAGCGCATTACGTACATCCTCGGCGGCTTCGTCGGATCCCTTTTCGGCGTAGGTATTCGCTCCTCGATGGCGTGAAGTAAGACGTCGATGTTCACGTTACGTTGAGCCGATATCGGCACGATCAAGGCGCCCTCGGCTACCGTTCCCTTCACGAACCTTTGTATCTCTTGATAGCTTCGCTCAGCCCTCTCCTTGCTCACGACGTCTATCTTGTTTTGAGCGATCACGATGTCCTTCACCCCTATGATCTCCATGGCCGCTAAGTGTTCCCTCGTCTGAGGTTGTGGACAGGGCTCGTCCGCTGCTATCACTAATATCGCTCCATCCATGACGGCCGCCCCCGATAGCATCGTCGCCATTAACGCGTCATGTCCAGGGGCGTCGACGAAGCTCACGGCCCTTTTGAACTCAGTCGTTGAGCCGCAGCGAGGGCACGTCGGCTCCGTCGTGTAATCCTGCGGGGAAGGGCAGCTTGGACATTTGTAAATCGGCGCATCTGCGTAGCCCAACTTAATCGTAATGCCCCTCCTTAACTCCTCGCTATGTCGAGCAGCCCAAACGCCAGTTATCGCTTGTACGAGGGTAGTATTATGACATACTACGGCTCCATTTCCAGCTATAAAGTTGGCAAACCTTGGTACAATTAAGTCAATAACATAGCCCTTATAGTCTAAGACCTCGATCTTTGATATTCTATCAAACAAGATGTCAGCTTCAAGTATTGTTCTAATACCCTTTGCAAAAGCTTTAGTTAAAGTCAAAGCACTATTGGTGTAAGAAGTTAAAAATTCATAGATAGAGCACGTTACATTTTGATCGTTTAGAGCTAGCGCCTTCGCCAAAAATTTTCGTGAAATTCCTAAGGCCGTAGCCAATCTCTCATGTGATAATCCTAAAAGAAAGGCATGCCTCTTGAGCTTGCTAGTCTCTAAAGTAAGTTCATGAAGGGAGTTCTCTACTCTGTTTATCTGTAGTTCTAGATCTGACAATAGCTCTCTTAACTTTTTATAGCTCATTATATGAGTTCGTTTGCAAGCTTCATAAGATTTATACCAAGATGACTTCTTCATGCAAAAGTTGTTCTTAGATTTAGTAAAATGTTCACGCTTTAAACCTATGAGTGAAAAAATTCTTGAAGTTTCATCATAATTGATAGGTATAGGGAAATCAGTCTCTTTAGACCTTGTTGGGGCCCTTTTAAGATATTCTATGAGGCTATCTTTCCTTTTGTCCTCAAAGCCTATATAGTTTAGGAACATTGATAAGTTATCTCTTCCTGAAATTGATAACCTATGGTACTCTTTGCACCTTGCCTTATCGAACTTTATACTAAATCGACTTACTATTCCAAATTCAAGCAATAAATATGACAATATGATAATATTATCTTGATTTGCCTGAGTAATAGTTATCTGTCCAGCTTTAGGGTTAAACTCTCCATCTAGAGTGAAGAACCATCTTAAAAATGTAGCCTTATGTTCTCGCCTCAAGTTAATAACCCAAGGTAATATAGGTGAAGTATTTTTATTCCCTAGTTTGAACCCAAATTTCAGCCTTAAGTAGTCTATTAAGGGCTTACAATTAAGATAATAATTTATTCTTCTCACATGCTTAAACTTAACGCCGAACTTCTCTTCAGCTATTTTTAATATTTGGTTTAACATATTTTCTTGCTCTTTTTGAGCTATGGCTATCCTTTCACAAGAGCTTGTTCCTTCAGACCATATGAAGGCAAACCACTTCACTATATCCTCATCAATAGATTTAACATCTTTTAGAATTATATACTGAGCGCCACTCTTTCTTTTATATACAATTAGAAACTCGTCTTTTTTAAGAGTTATTGGAGATGTCACTTTTAGAAGCTTAGCAAGCATCTCTTTAATATGTTCAGTGAGAACTTTTTCTCCCCTAAAGATCTCAAGGATTAGATCGTAACTTAATTTTAAGCTTCTTGATAGCTCCTTCTTCGACATTCTAAGGAGAGCTCTAATCTTCTCCAAATCTTGAACCGTTAACCTATCCATCCTTTTAAAATCGTCCGTACGCCCCTTAAGATCAATGTATTCCTTATACGTTATGATCTGGTAGTATTTTCTAAGATCATCCATCACATCTGGCAATTTAAGTCTATGACTATTCAACTCTAACTTGCGGGCAATAGCAATATAATCGCCTACCTTAAGTTCCATCGCCCTTACCCAACTCAATATACCTTGTCTATTGATTAAAAGAGGATGCACTGGCGTTACATTGATTTTCCTTCCACTTGCTGTACATACTTGAATAATCTTACTATTGTAGGGTTGCAAGTATACGTAAGCTTCACTATCAGATAGCTTTAATTCTTGGTTCAAACTTCTTACCTTACTCCTAGCAAGTTGATAAACAAAATAATCCTTTGATCCATCTTGAAGAGTTAAGAGTTTACCTTCAATTTCGGCTAGCTTCTTAAGCTCATAGCCCCTCATCAAGCTTCCATTGAAGAGGATAATCTCATCTAAGCTCAAGCACTTGCCATGATCTACATGTCCTATTGTTCCAATATTACACTCAGGCTGTTGAGGCAGCTCCTTCAGTTAACTCCCACCTCAGCTTAACATTATCGTTTCCTCTTAGGCTTCTCGACGACCTTCATGTTTATTTGAACTATGTCCTCGGTTATTACGTTCCCCCTTAAGGTTTTCCTCTCCCTTCGCCCTTCGCCCTTCGGCTCGAACCCCGTTCCTCCAGCCAAAAGTGCCTTCATCTTCACTCCTCCGTGTACGTCAGGCCTCATGGGGAACCCATCCTTATCAGAGCCTCCAGTTATCTGAAGCTTATGCCCTGGCAAGCCTATTATCACTCCGTCCACTACCTCCCCTATCCTCCTCCCTAAGAGGGGGGTCGCTTTAACGCCCTCCACTTCTACCTTTTGCGAACGGCCTGTCTCAGGGTCCGAGAGGACTATTTTGAACTTCGGCATGCCACAGCCTTACGAAATCGTTCAAGCAGTACTAGTCTTTAAACATTTGCCATTTAACCGTAAATACGCCCGTTTAAAGGGTTCTTACGAGGGGACGCTTTGGAAAAGTTTTCGACGGCAGGCTTTAACGGGCGTAAATCGAGCCATTCTTGCGAAGTTTTATAAACGCTACGATATCAACTGAGTTGTACTGCGCTCAGTCGAGTGCTTCCGATGTTCACCCGAGCTCTCGTCACAGGAGGAGCTGGCTTTATCGGTAGCCATTTAATCGATAAGTTATGTGAAGGAGGCTTCGACGTAGTAGCCTTAGATAACTTAAGCTCAGGTAGAATTGAGAATTTAAGGAGGTGGATGAACAGCCCGTATTTCACCTTCGTTAAGGCGGACCTTTTAGATATTAATGAAGCTATTTTAAACGTAATAAGAGGTTGTGATATAATCTTTCACTTAGCAGCCAATCCGGAGGTTAGAGTTGGTTTAACGAGCCCAAGGGTGCATTATGAACTGAACGTAGCAACTACGTTCAACTTGCTCGAATGTATTCGAAGGGTTGAAGGCTTACGTATGATGATCTTTACGTCGTCTTCTACGGTCTATGGCGAGCCATCCATCATCCCTACGCCTGAGGATGCCCCTTTAAAGCCCATATCGATCTACGGAGCTTCGAAGATGGCCTCAGAGGCGTTAATAATGAGCTATGCTTATACTTATGGTTTTAATGCTATAATATATAGGTTAGCGAACGTAGTAGGCCCTAGATCTCGTCATGGCGTTTTGTACGATTTTATAAAGAAGCTTTTAGAAGATAGCGAAAAGCTTGAGATACTTGGTAATGGAATGCAGCGAAAGTCCTATGTTTATATCGATGATTGTATTGAAGCTATGCTTTTTTGTATGAATAAGAGTCAGGAGGGAGTGAATGTATATAATATTGGTTCTGAAGATCAAGTAAGCGTAAGGGAGATAGCTGATATTGTTTGTGAAGAGATGAAAATTGAAAATGTAAAGTATTTCTTTACAGGTGGTGTGAATGGAGGTCGCGGATGGGTAGGGGATGTTAAAAATATGTTATTAAGTATTGAGAGGATTAAAAAGTTAGGATGGAGTCCTAGATTAAATAGCAAGCAAGCTGTTAGGGAAGCAATTAAAGCTATTTTAATGGAGAGTGAGGAGTTTAAAATTGACGTCTCTTAATAAGAAAGAAGATATGAAAGTCTCAATTATAGTTCCTGTTAAGAATGCTGCAGCAATTATACGTGACTTACTTAATTCATTAATGCAAGTTGATTATGATAAGGATAAGTATGAAGTTATTGTTGTTGATGGAAATTCTATGGATGATACTAGGAAAATTGTAGCAGAATATCCAGTTAAATTAATTATTGAGGAAAGACCTGGTTTGAATGTTGCAAGGAATACTGGCGTGAAAATGAGCCGTTATGAAATATTGGCTTTTACAGATGCTGATTGTGTTGTATCAAGGGATTGGATTAAAAGGATTGTTGATAATTTTCATGATTCATATATTGGTTGCGTAGGTGGAAGTGTTATTAGATATAATAATGACTTTTTATCGCAATATGCTGATGAGAGCATAGTTCCTGTAATGAGAAGTTTCAAGAAGTATAAATTAATGAGTAATGTCAAGCCTCCTATTTATTATCCTACAGGTTGTAATATGGCATTTAGAAGGAAGATTATGGAAGATGTAGGTTGGTTTGATGAAAATATTCATTATGGTTTTGATGAAAATGAGTTAATGGAACGAATATGTAAGAAAGGCTATAAGATAGCTTTAGATCCAAGCGTTTTAATTAAGCATAAACATCGTTCGACGCTTAAGGGGCTTTTGAAACAAATGTTTCGATACGGTAGGGGTGGGGGGCTCCTATTAAAGGTTAAGAGGTTAAATAGCTCCTTCTCCAAATGGATCTTATCTTCTTTATTAAGCTTCCTCATTTGGCTTTCTTTAATCGCCTTATCCATAGTTACCCTTTCGATGAATTTCATCGCTTCCTTAGCTATTTTATTAACGCTCATATTAACACCGCTTTTTTCCTTAATGACGTTATACATAAATCGAGCCATTAAGGTAAAAGATAAAAGATATGAGAAGATCATAATATATCCTATTATCGACATCTTAAGAGCTCTATCCTTCATGATTGGCATAATATATCAACTCATGAAACAACAGAAGTTCAAAAGATTCGCTTAAATATCAACGTAATAATGTTATGTGAATTAATTTTAACCACTTGATTATAATTCATAAGAGCTTTTTCATATAAGCTAGTTATTGAAGAAAAAGGTGAACGATTTACTATAACTTATAAAATAGATGAATGGACAAAGCTTAAATAAAAGCTTCGAGAAACATTCTTCGAGCATGTTGCTCGATGTAGGCGGACGTCCGAATGCCGAATAAGGCTCCGCCCGAAACAGGCGAGAGGGTCGGCGTTAGATAGCCCGTGCCTTAACGAGAGGCATGGGATGGCGGAGATGCGAGCCCCGCGAACCAGCGTATGAGGCCGGAACGCAACGCCGTAAAGGCAGGCTGAACGCTGGAAGCTCCCGACTTTAGTCGTGGAGAGGCTCACAACCTATCCTCCTTAAGAACTCCCTCCTAGCCTTTACGTCCGCATCGGTTTCGACCCCCTTGCTTTTGAACCCGTCGATGACGCCAAGTATCCCCCTCCCTTGTTCGCTCTCAGCTACGATAACTTGCAAAGGGTTAGCCGTCGCAGCGTGAGTCGTACATACCTCTGGCACTTGCTTAACCTTATCTAATACGTTAATCGGGTAAGCTCCCTTGAGGATTATTATGAACGCGGCATTAAACGTGTACCTAAGAGTAGAAGAGTAATGTTAAAGTTTGGCTTGCCGAGGTTACAGGCGGCCTTGAATATAAACAAGGTCGTGGGATAGAACCTGTTACGATTGTAATTTAAGACAAAGAGCAGGACATACTATATCAGTTGCCGAGAATAGGCTTCTGCTTAGATTGAGAAAGGTGGCCTTGTGAACTACCCCTTCCTTATCGTAAGGGGCTTCCTGCTTCAACGACCAAGCTCGATC
>WUQV01000108.1 GCA_009889585.1 Candidatus Bathyarchaeota archaeon
CTTTGGAAAGTAAGCGTAATACGTAGCGTTCTTAACCTCGAAGGCGTATACGTGATCACATTTACGCGCTATAACGTCAGGAAGGGGGCTCCTACTTGGGTTGCTCGATGGCACTCGAACCGCTGAGTAGCCCTTCTCCTCGAGGAGCTTTACGAGGGCTGACTCGCTATAAAAGCCCCTCCTCCTCCACCTTCTTAACGCCGATCGATCGCTCGTCCCCTCGCTTAAACGTTCCAAGGCTATGCCCTTCTACGGGAGGCCCTTTGTATGAGCTTAACTATGATCTCATCGTAAGTCTCATCCTTCCTCCCGATTTGCTTAAGCCTTTCGGCCGTGCTCCTTCTAACCCTAATGCTCGTCCAACGTTCGCCTCCCGTCTCAAGGCCCTCCCTTTCAGCGCTTCGCCCCATCGTCGTTATAGCTACGCATAATGGTGCATTATAAGTATAAATGTTATGCATAGCTATAACTAGATATAATGATGCATAATGCTGCATAACAACGCATAATGAGCTGAGGAACGCTGTAGCCCTATGAAAGGATCCGCGAAAATCTCAACGCCTTCGTTCAACTTGATGACGGCGAGCGAACTTCGTACGATTTCGCATTATTTTGTGCGCTTTTCATGACTCGTACGATTTCGCGTATAACGACGCAAAAGTCAACGTGAGGAACGGGTTTGGGTTTGCAGGACGCGAACGACTTTAAAAGCCTTAAGGTCGAGGAAACGTCGAGCCTTGAGATGAAAGTATTCATCAATAAGGTCGAGCTTTCGACTAAGGGCGAGGTGGAATTCGTCGACATCACCGATCGAGTTGAGGATGTCGTAAAGAAGTCAGGCGTGAAGAACGGATTGGCTCACGTCTTCGCCCCTCATGCTACAGGCGTCATAATCTTAACGGAGCCAGACCCAGAATTGCTCGACGACGTTAAAGAGGTCTTGGAAAGGCTCATCCCGAGGCGTTACGCCTATAAGCATCCGTTAAACGCTCATTCTCATCTAAGGTCGATCTTACTCCCTCCCGATAAGACGGTACCGATCGTCGACGGAAGGCTCGCCTTAGGTACGTGGCAATCGTTGATGTTCGTTGAAACAGACGTAAGGCCGCGTAAGAGGATCGTAATCGTACAAGCGATCGGCGAGTGATAAAGGCTTTGAACGAACGCCTTAAGAGCGAGGTTACGCTAGAAGCCCTTCCGAAGCGCGGCGTATACACGCTCTTAATTCACCTCTTAAAGGATGTCGAGCTTTACGTCGGAGGGTTAGGCTTACAAAAATTCAGAAGCGGGTTTTACGCCTATACCGGCTCGGCTTTAGGGCCTAGCCCTCGAAGCCTAAGGCTTCGGGTAATGCGCCACCTTAAGCGGGACAAGACGGCGCGTTGGCATGTTGATTACCTCTTGGCGGAGGGAAGCTCGATTATAGCGATCGTCGTAGCAGCTTCAGCCGAAAGAGGGGCTGAGTGCGAAGTCAATAAGTTGATAATCGATCGGTTGAAAGGGGAGCCGATCATCAAGGGCTTTGGATCATCTGATTGTCGGCTTCGCTGTAAAAGCCACCTCCTCTACCTTAAGAAAGGGATGGACGTTAAACGTCAATTAGCTGAGGTTTACGAGGGGAAGTTTAACGAGGCCTCGATCTTGACCCTTACATCGGCTATTAACGAATGAAGCCTTGATGACATCACATAAGCATGTAAAAGCTGAGACTTACAATTATCAACTTCCCACGTAACTATTTCCATCACTTTCTCCTTTTCCAAATCCACATTTACAACTGCACGTCTTATTACGTCTTTCTGCAGCATTATAGTGGCGCCTGTTGCCTTCGTCATAAGCGTGCCATCCTCTTGCACTATAGCTTTAATAATCGGTATTATCCCCATGATGCTATAACCTTCATCATGCAGCTTTTGCACATCTGGATCGCCTTTCGCTACGTTAATCACCCTCTCCTTAAACTCCTCACTAACTTCGATCTTGGGTAAGACTGCTATTCTCGTATTGATCAGCCCTGTAGAACCTTTGCTATTCCCTCGTCCATTATTGGCTGAATAAGCTGTTAGCATCGTGGCGCTTAAGATCGCCGTCACAATTACCGCCATCAAAAGGATTAAGGCTCTCTTTTTATCCACGTCCATCACCTCCTTCCACACGTACTAACGTACATAAATAAAAATTTTTCGAAACCCCTTAAGGCGATAGCCTATCTTCCTTTAGCTCATCGTTAAAAGGACGACATCCTTAAAATTAGCGAGCGCCTAAGGTACGATGCCGTTGGCTTCAGCGGAAGACTACTTAGAGGATGCGAGGCGGGAGTACAAGAGAGCCCTAAGGAGCTTTAAGGATAAAGATTATGAGTACGCGTGTTTTCATTCGCAGCAATGTGCAGAATTGGCTTTGAAGGCCTTTTTAGTTAAGCATGGCAATTACCTACGAGTGCACAATCTCGTCGCGCTTTATGAACGTGCTCGAGAGAGGTTCGGCTTAAAGTTGCGCATCGCCTTAGAGGATCTTAGCAGGCTATCGGTTCATTATTCTGCGGCGAGATATAGGAACGCGAGGATGAGAGTAGGCCTTGCTTACGACGAAGGGGAGGCGAAGCGTTGCCTCACGTTAGCGAAAGAGGTTTTAAAGGGAATCGAGAGAACGCTCAAGGCGTAACCTATGTCGATTGGAAAGCTCTTTGATGGAACGGATGCCCTTGACGCTGTTAAGCGCTTCCTCTCGACTTGCCTGTCGATGGGGGTGAAGATTAAATCCGCCGTGATCTTCGGCTCTCGAGCGAGAGGCCGTTGGAAGGAATGGAGCGATATCGACGTGCTTATCGTAGCGGAAGGCCTTCCTAAGGAAAGGATAAGGCCTTTCCTCCACGGCTATTCGTTAAACATCGAGCCTTGGCCTTACGAGCCCTTCGAAGTCCTTAGCGCCGTTAGAGCGGGCGATATAGCCGCCATAGACGCTTTAGAAAACGGCGTCGTAGTGTTCGACGACGGAACGTGGGCTTCGCTCAAGAAGGAGTACGAAGTAATTAAGGAAGAACTCGGGATAGTTGAAGATGGAGAAGGATGGCTTTTCACTAAGCTCGTCCCCATTAAAGCGACATCAAGATCGGATGAGGCTGAGAGGCCTTAAGCTGAAATCCTTCAGCAACTTTCACTTTTAATTAAATTAAGGGACCGTTAATGGACGTCAGAATTCGCTCGGCAAAAGTCGAAGACTTAGATACGATTTATGAAATCGAAAGGGAATGTTTTCCCTTAGAAGCATTTAGCAAGAGGCTCATCGCCTACCTTTTGAAGGATCCGAATTCGATAAGCTTAGTGGCCTTAGTTGACGACGAGGTGGCTGGCTTCATCATTTGCTCGATCCTCAAAGGGGCCGGTGGGGATAAAGTTGGTCACGTACTTACGATCGACGTAGCGCTTAAACATCGAAGGAAGGGAATAGCCTCGAGGTTGATGATTGAGCTTGAACGAAGGTTAAAGGCGATGGGCGTTAAGGCCTGCAGCCTTGAGGTTCGTGAGGATAACGTGGCGGCGAGGGAGCTTTACCGAAAACATGGCTACGTGGAGATAGGCCCGTTGATGGATTATTACGGAAAAGGGGCTCATGGGATCCGCCTTCAAAAGGCATTAAACGCGCCTTAAACCCCTCCGACTTAGGATTCCCGGCTCATCTCACGAGCTAAGTTGCATCAAGCTAACTTCCACGGAGCCGCATAGCCTACGTTATGCTTTGCAGAAGCCTCCCTCGAACGAGCCTTATTTCTAGCCATCGACACCCATACGTGAGCCGTAGGCTTAGGCCATCGTAAGGATCTGCTCTTGCCCTTGAGGGGTTTTAAAACTGCTTTCAGCTAGCGTTAAGTTTATCAACCTCAGCCCCTCCTTC
Organism: Candidatus Bathyarchaeota archaeon; assembly: GCA_009889585.1. GTDB lineage: Archaea > Thermoproteota > Bathyarchaeia > Bathyarchaeales > WUQV01 > WUQV01. Next base: position 3,895 of record WUQV01000108.1, read on the forward strand.
CGATGGAAAGGAAAGCCCGAATGCTCGTTGGGGCGATATGTGGGTTAAAGAGCCAGATGGATGTGCCGTCTTCAACCGTTCACGGCGAAAGCCTCCCCCATGACATGAGGGAGGAAGGGATGAAAGTTAACGCTGGACTGGAACGGTTTCCTAATGCCAGTTCTACAAGAGCTACGAGTGCGTACGCATTTAAGCGCTCTTTTGCGGCTTCGCCTAGCTTTAACTCCATCGGCGGGAAGCCCCCTTCCGTGAGGGAGGTATGAGATACGCGTTAATTCGTCTACCCGCAAGCATGAGTTCGGGATGCATAACTCCGCTTCAATCCCTGCATCCCGTAAAGCAGATGGGAAGTTGAAGC
>WUQV01000109.1 GCA_009889585.1 Candidatus Bathyarchaeota archaeon
AAGCGAAAGGCGTTAAGCAACTTTATATTAACTTTCTTTCGATCCTCTCAGCGAGATTTCCTATTCCTTTTCGGGCCGCTTTAGCTTAAGAAGGCCGTCGCTTCAAGAGGCGCGGCTTGCGAAGCTCCTACGTCGAGCTCCCGAGGCAACGTTCGGAGGAGGCTGTAACGCTTCTTAAGCGCTTTTACGTTAAAGTCGTAAACGTGAAGAGCGGACTAAGGAGGCTCGCGTTGCTTAGGACGTAAACCTGCGTAAAGCTTTGATAATCAATGGCTCATTTCAAACTCGGAGGTGAGCGAAGGCTTTGAAGGTTAAGGGTAACGTTTACAAATGGTTTGGGTCTTTAGGGGATATATTAATCAGTTTGAAGGAATTTCGAGCTTTAAGTAAGCTTAAGGGGGATCAATATGACTGAGAGGATTATGAAGAATTCATCTTATTTGAATGCTACATTTGTAATGCTTACGTTAACTAGAGTTAAGGATGTAAGCCCTACTAGCAGCATGTACCTATTATGTATTAAGGAGCGCCCAGCGCTTTGTGAAATAGGGTTTTCAGCCTTTAGAGGAAGAGAGGTTCTTTATCCATCCCTAAGCGCTTCGGAGGTTCCGCGGCTTCTTCTTTTAAGGATTATTGCCTTGATTGAAGCCACCTTCAAAAACTCTCTACCGTAAGAGGCGCTGAAGGGATAGCTCCAGACCCCGATGAAGCTATTTTTGAGAACATTAGCATAGAGGCCGATGTCAGTGGAATTCCGCATAAGGGATCCTAAGGCTGTTTTTACGAATGGAAAGATCGTTTCATTCACACGATATGGTTCATCGAGTTAAGAAAGACGTTCTAGGGGTCGCAATGCCTACTTTAAGGGACTTCGTAGAGGGTGTCGAATGGTTAAGGGAATAAGGCGCTAAGAAGGTCGCGATTAAAACTTATGCTTATAGGCCGATTGACGTAGCGTGGATATGAGGGTTGCATTAGATGCTAAGGTTGATTGGGTGACGTTCGATGGAGCTGATGGAGGGATTGGCATCACTCCTATTGCTTATCTTGAGGCTCAAGTCTTAAGGGCTGTTCAATTGTTAAAGAAACATGAAAGACATGTACCTGATATATTAATGGCTGAAGGTTTCATAAATGAAACTCAAATAATAAAGGCCATAGCGATGAGTAACTTCGGAAACGATCCGTTTGTAGAAGGCGTTGTGATGGCTAGATCTCCTTTAACCGTCGTCATGAAGGCTACGTACTATATGGAATTGTACGAAGACAAGAAGCTGCCTAAGATGTTTATAGAGCTTTATGGGGATGCCCTGAGACGTTCTTCGTCGCTTGGCCGAGCTTAAAGGAAAGGCGTGGAGGAGGGGCTAAGGATATACCGTGGCCCGCCATCAGCTCGTATACGTACCTCGTTGAGAGGATAAGGGTCGGAATGAAACAACTCCTCGCTGGAGCTAGGAAGTTTAAGCTTAACCTAATCATTAGGCGAGATTAACATCGC
>WUQV01000110.1 GCA_009889585.1 Candidatus Bathyarchaeota archaeon
ATGGCTCATAGATGTTCTAGAGTTCATGGGGATGTGCATCCTTGGAATATCTTATTTAGGGAGGGAACGGATTTTACAATTCTTGATCGTAGTCGTGGGGAATGGGGGGAGCCAGCTGATGATATTTCAGCAATGAGTATTAATTACATATTTTATGGCTTACAAGCTTATGAAAAGCTAGCTGGTCCATTCGAGGAGCTGTATAATTTGTTTATAGGAAATTACATTCAATGCACGAATGATGAAGAGATCTTTAAGGTAATTCAACCCTTTTATGCTTGGCGTGGATTGGTGATAGCAAGCCCGATTTGGTATCCTTCTCTTACATATAATGTAAGACGTAAGTTATTCAATTTCATCCTTAATGTATTAGATGAGGAGATCTTCCAACCTGATCGAATTAATGAATATCTTGAACAATCGATTTAATCGATGAGGATTAATGATGAAGCTAGGTTGGTGCGTTTGGATAACAGGGCTCCCTGGCAGCGGGAAGACGACGATAGCTAAAGAGCTCCTTAAGGCGTTAGAGGCCGAGGGGATGATCGCTCGCTTAGTCTCTTCAGATGCCCTTAGGAAGATCATGACGCCTAAGCCTAAGTACGTAGAGGAGGAGAGGGACATGGTTTACGGGGCTTTGGTCTTCGCAGCTAAGCTCTTAGTCGAAAGCGGGATTAACGTCGTAATCGACGCGACAGGCAACCGTCGGAAGTATAGACAGCTCGCTAGAAGCGAGGTCCAAAACTTCATGGAGGCTTACGTCCGATGCCCTTTGGAGGTTTGCATAACGAGGGAGGCAGGGCGCTTCGATGAACACGCCCCTAAAGGTGTTTACGAGAAGGCCTTTCGAGGCGAGAGCAAGACCGTGCCTGGCGTCGGAGTTCCTTACGAGGAGCCTACGTCGCCAGAGGTAATCGTCGACTCGGATAAGCTGAGTCCATGCGAGTGCGCCGAGGAGATATTAAGGGCGATTAAACGAAGGTTCCAACGGTCGAATGAAGGGCCTTAAGGCCGCAGGCTTAACGGCCGAAGGGCGAAGAAAATGCGAGCCTC
>WUQV01000111.1 GCA_009889585.1 Candidatus Bathyarchaeota archaeon
CCCCTTTCTAAGCTCCCTGCTGCTTAAGTAGTGACTTATGGCAGTTGGGATCACGGATATTGCTACGGCGATTATGATCCCTACAACGGGATCCAAAGCATCGCCATGCTTTAAAACATCATTGGATTTAATAAACCTTGACCATCGGAGGGCCTAAAGGAGGCCTCGTAGGTGTTTGCTTCGAATCGAAATCGTTTAATAGGTTGTCGTTAGAAGATCTTCATTCATCTTTTAGATAGCCTTTGTTATCACCATGGTTGAACCCATGATGAGCTTCTCTAAGGAGGCCTTGGCAACGGCGATATCAGCCTTCAGCGCTGCGTGGGGTTAGCAACGGCTTGAGTTATAGCTACAGTAGCATTGGCGATCGCTTTCATGATCACGGCGGTCGACTTACCGCCGAATTCCAACTTGACGCCTGGACTTGGTGGCAATAGAACGTCAAGCCCGTTATAAAGTTCAAAATAATTGTTCACGCGAGGCTTTCAACCGACATCTTGCTGTCGCTCCTCACGCATTTAACGCTTAAGTTTTCTGCAATATAGGTATCAATGCCATCATTACTGTGATCCACGTGCCTAAGATCGGCAAGCCGTTCACTTAAAGATGCGATCAAGCCTTGTTTCGATATCGTTCAGCCTAGCTTTAAGGTAGTTTATCCTAGCCTCAACGCTCATCATCCCCTATCCATTTGCTCTAGTATGCCCATATCTTATAACCTTCCCTCTAAGTCAGCCTTAGACATTGCATCCACCCATTGATGTCCACATCTCTATATTCTCACTACTCCTATCGCTAATATTCTTTTCATATATTTCAAATTACGCCAACTAATTTCAATAATATAGGTATCAGCGCAGCCATTATAGTTGCCCACATGACCATCACCAAGCCTATGACCCAATCTATCCTCTTGCTTATGTCATTCATCCTCTTACTTATATCATCTATCTCCTTACGAAGATCCCTTACTTCGCTATTTAACCTCAATATCCCTATGACCAAGCAGTCCTCTGTCGTTATTCTCCTTTCCTCAACTATCCTCTTCACCCTTGCCTTGCTATCCTCCTCTAACAACCTAAACACTAATTCCTCTGACAACCCTTCACCTTAACGTGGCGCTTCCATGA
>WUQV01000112.1 GCA_009889585.1 Candidatus Bathyarchaeota archaeon
AGACAGCAAGCCACACCGGGAAATCCATGACTATTGCGTGTCCTTTTTCTAATAACAAAGTTGGTAATTAAAGTATCTAAAAGCAATTTCAGGATGCTTCAGTGAAGTTAACATAGCTTTGCCACACTCACTTCTATGGATCTCGCCGAGCTCGAAGTGGGCCGAATCCGAGACCCATAAAAAAGTAGAGTGATTCTGCACGGCTGAATATGTAGCCTGCACAGCTAGAGATAACCAAGAAGAATAGATCAATGGCAAATGCGAATAATATAAACGCAGTGATACTGGGCACGCGAAGATCATACTCTGCGGATAATAGAAGGAAAAATAAAAGGATTTCAACTATAGCTATACAACATCCCCAAAAAGGCGAGGCATTGGCAAGTATTATCATCTCAGGTTCCCATGTCTCAAAACCTTTTATGAAGTGTCTTATGAGGTAAATATGTGCTATCGTGATAGTAAAACTAGATATTGACAAGATAATTGCTGTGGTTCTTGAACGTCTGCCTAAAGCTTCACCTATAATACGGCCTAGAGCTAAGGGGAGGAAGAGGAAAGAAATATTGGGTATCATGTCTCACCCATAACGAATCGTAATAACAAGAAAATAAGGCGACGGTAGGACTTTCCAACATAATGGCCAAATGATGGCTCGCGTAGCGGCCCATATAGCGAACCGTCCAGGTGAAAATGGATATGGAGAAATTCCATAGTAATGCATTACAATTAAAGTAACTATTGATAAGGCTAAGCAGAGTAATGGGATGGCAATAGCAAAATCCATCACTACTACATACCCCTTCTCCAACAATAGGTCAATTTCTCTTGGTATATTGTTTGCGAGAAGGTTAAAGTATTTGGCTAATTGTGGGTATGCTGTCGGCCTGTACTCCTTGCTCGACTTCTCGTAAACATTTCTATGAAGATAACCTAAGATGTCAGCTATTGCCCTATAGTACTTCGACAGACTTTCGTAACCCTCAGGAAATATTATCCAGTCTCCGAAGAAGGTTGTCTTATCCTTAAACCAGTACATAGCTAGCGTGAAAACATAGGCATAGCACGTTGCATCAAGCTTCTCAGCAAGAGTAGCAACATATACTTTATGAGTATCGCTTACGTTAGCGATTAAATATACCAGTTGATAACTGACAATCTGATTAGTAAAGTTAGATTTAACATCCCTTAAATACATTATTGCACTATTGCTTAAAGATTTAGTAACTAAAGGACCTGCCCAAACGCTATAGCTATCTTCTGAAGCATGCAGGATCCCTAAAGTAAAAGTTCCATTTACGTAAATATAAGTTCCAGTTGCATTTTCTATACGCGTTATTTGACCTTTATTCATCTGCTCTCTAACTTTTATAGCTGAGTCTAAATATACTTTTAATTCTTCATTAGGTATATAAGGTTGATCGATGAGAGTCATGGATCCATTCTTGTATACGTAAACCGTATGGAACATTTCATACCTATTAATAAGATCGAGAGGAATATCTGTCATGATGATGGTTAACGTTAACAACATCATTAACTTTGACCTTTCGATCGAGGGGACTTCTTCAGCGTATACTAATAAGGAGGAAGGTACGATGAAAGCATGTGAGCCTAACAATGTTATCAAGGCGATGGCTATGAGTTTTATCGCCTTCATCGTTTTTAGACCACCTAGGAGGTGGTCTAAAGGGCACTCGCCTTATAAATTTTTCTACCCTATCCAAAATCCTAGGGCTTACTTAAGATGGGCGTGCATCCTTCCACGGACATCTCAGCCCATCGCCATTCGGCTTCCTTAGAGAGTCGTGACAGCCTTCAGGTCGACATGAAAAGTCGATCTAAGGCTGTCACGTGAAACCTTCACTTTGTAACTGGTTGCCTCCTTCGCCTCCTCAGGTCCTGACGTAGGCTGTTCAGGCCCATTAAGCTTAAGGCCGCTCGACCGACGGAAGCGGATTGAAAAGGAGCTCATCGTCTAAAAGGTTATCTATCCCTTCCTTACGTCCCCTAAGTGTCGAAGCGCTTCAACTTCGTCGGACGCGACATCATCTCGATTAAGGACTTCTCAAGGGAGGAAATCGATTATATATTGAAGATAGCCGAGGCGATGGAGCCCTTGGCTAAAATCGGCTCAGATATGTTAAAGGGCAAAATATTGGCGACGTTGTTCTTCGAGCCGAGCACTAGGACCCGGTTGAGCTTCGAAATGGCCATGCATAAGCTAGGGGGTTCGACGATAGGGTTCGCCAACGCTGAAGTGGCATCGATAAAGAAGGGCGAGAACTTGGCCGATACCATTCGAACGGTCGAGAATTATGCGGACGTTATAGCCTTAAGGCATCCGCTTGAAGGGGCGGCTAGGTTGGCGGCTGAGTTCGCGGAGATCCCCATCATAAACGCTGGATCGGGCGCTGAAGAACATCCTACGCAAGCCCTCCTCGACCTTTACACGATGTTGAAGGAGAAAGGGACGATAGATGGGTTAAGCGTAGCTTTAATGGGCGACTTACGATATGGAAGGACTGTGCATTCCTTAGCTTATGCATTATCGTTATACGACGTAAGGAGGTTGTACTTGATCTCGCCTGAGCTCCTTCGAATGAGAAAGGAGGTCTTAGAGGCGATAAAGGGGAAGGTTGAAGTCGTTGAGAAGACATCCCTTGAGGACGTAATTCACGACTTGGACGTACTTTACGTGACTCGAATTCAACGTGAGCGATTTCCGGATCCAGCGGAATACGTGAAGGTGAAGGGCTCGTATAAGGTCGACTTAAACGTTTTGAAGAAGGCGGAGGAGGGGTTGATAATCTTACACCCCTTGCCTAGAACTGAGGAGCTTCCAGCCGAAGTGGATGCTACGCCTTATGCGAGGTACTTTCAACAGGTTTGGAATGGCGTCGTCGTTAGGATGGCGTTATTGTCATTGATCCTAGGGGCCGTTGAGTAAGCGACGTTTCATAAGGGTTCCTGACCCTCAGCTTTAAGGTCCTCATTATATTGAGTTCTTAGCCGCGTTGAACAAGCCCTCGTAATGGGCGATGGCTTATTAGCCTCTCTTAAATATCTATGAAGTCTTACAAAAGATGCTGAGATTAGCGAGGTTAGAACCTAGATCATGACCCCTCTTTAGGTCTTAGACTATTTCAAAGCAGCTCCTAGCGTAGGAATATAGCCTACGCCATGCCTTATGAAAACCTCTCTAATAGAGACGGGGTCCATCAGCCTTCGGCACGCCGCCAGCATACGAGCTGACCCGGCTTGATTCAACGGCCGACCTACCGGGACGTATGCTTTGCCCGTTTATCCCATCTGAGGGGCTAAGCTTCTGAATTCACCATATGAACGGTTAATATTTCACAATTGCCCTATGGCGGTCGACGAACTCCCTCCTCTTCCCTTTATTCCAACCACTTACAGCTTGATAATATCCAGTCACCCTAGACCACCATTCAACGTTCATCGAGCCACAAGCTGGACATATCTCAAGGGCTAATGAAGATACTCGATTGCAGTTATTACATATCGTTAAGTCCTTCGTATACGCGTAATAACCCACTTGAGTTTGAGTAAAAATACGCTTACTGAACTTATACAATGCCTCAGGATCCGGGGAGGCTTCCCCTAGCCATATGTGAAGCATGTTCCCCCCGCTTAACAGCGGGAAGAACTTTTGCTCTATGGTTATCCTATCGAGGAGGCTTATCTCAGCCCCTACGTAAACGTGCGTCCCGTTGCTATAATAAACTGGCACGTCCTTCTCCCCTTCAGCGAGCAATCCCCTCGCCCTCTTTAAATCCCCCTTCACGAGTTCCACGGCCCTCCCTCGATACTCATCAGCCAAGAGGTCCGCTACGGCGAACCTTTGAGCCGTTGACTCAGCCGGCGTCCTAGCGAGCGCGATCTTCATCCCGTGTTCAGCCTCGAGCTCCTTTCGATAACGTTGCATTTCTAGGATCAACTTGATGAGGATCCTAATGGCCTCAGGGTGCTCGTGTAGTTGATATCCCGTGTGATATTGGGCCATTTCGTTTCCTCCGACGACCCCTATTACGAACACCAATTCATCAAAGTTAACCGCCGGCGGCCCCCTTTGTCCCGTCCTAGGGTCTAACGGCCTTTGAGTCGCGAATGGAATCCTGTTGTGCTTAACGATTAAATCCATCCAACGCATCTTAGCCTTGAAGATACCTACGGCCAAGTCCATTAACTCACGAGCTCCTTCGAATAGCCTTTCATCATCGCCATTAGCTTTATACGCCAACCTAGGTAGGTTCAAACTAACGACTTGCCAACTCCCCATCGTAAAATGCTTTCCATTAACGAAGTAAAGCTTATCATTAAAATCCGAATCACTCTCTGGAGTCTCTACAAAGCAATACGCACAACATTGATAACATGATACACCTTTACCATAACCTCTATACTCAGGCATCATATTATCAAAATATGGAGTGCCAAACTTTGCTACAACTTTATGTACCTCTAACCAAAGTTCATCATAATCAGGCTTAAGGAACTCGGAAGCTATGGCATTTTCAAGCTTAGGAAAATTGAATGGCTTACCCCAATTATCGCCCTTATAAGCAACTTCATAAAGCGCTTTAAACATGGCACGAACCTCGTCTTCATAATCGCCATAAACATCTGGCCCAACTTGACCCCTTGCTACGATAGGCTTATCCTTCCAAAGTTCAGGAACTCCAGGTTGCACTTGAACGTTACTAAAGACAAGTTGCCCTCCTCTTGCAACATATGCCTGTGTATATTCAAAGAACATCATTTGCATTAATTGCTTAATTTCCTTAAAATTCAAGCCCCTCATATATGGGGCTAAGAACACGAGGAAGTTGTAAAAACCCTCCCCACCTGAGAAATTCGTTTGCGCTGAAGCTAAGATCTTAGCTGTATGAAGGATCGCCACCTCTGGATGTTTAGCAGGTCCAGCGACGCTCGTACGAGTGCCCATGCCATCTGGCATTAATCCGTAGTAGAAGAAATAGCGTAGATCCCAATCTTGGCAATTATGGATAAGTATTAACCCTTCATTACCTGCATAAAAACAGTGGTCATTACTTTCAACTTCGATATCATAATAGTAATTGCCTGAGGGTTCCACCTCTCTAATGGATATGACCTCATCAACATAAGATAAGGTTTTACGCGCCTCGTGTCCCTCAAGGAATTCTTCAAGCTGTCGTTGACGCTTTTCGTCTATAAAGTTAAGAACCCTCCTAATGCCGTGAACATACGCCGTTTCCAAATTTGACTCAGGGCACTTGGCGAGAAGCTCATCTAATATACAAAGCTCCGTCTTATGACCAGTTACCTTTGCCACCGGGCCAACGATGAGCCTGTGGCCGACGATGAGGTCTCCTGCTCTAATTAAGCCACCATCGATAGGAACCCTATGATCCCTCGTGAGGATAATCCTCCGTCCTCGGCGGGTCGCTATTTCTAAAGCCCTTCCCTTGGCGAGCCGCCGCATGACCTTATTTACTTTAACAAGCTTGTCCTGTCCGAGGGCGTAAATGTTTAAGCTCGTTACATTTAACACTTCATAATCAGCTTTTTGAACGATAAGAGATGAATATTGCTTAAAAAGCGAATCTATCACGTCTCCTATACTTCTGATGGTCAACCATCCATCTACAACGAGCGGAACGATGACCTTGCTGTCAATACAAAATGGTCTTACTCCAAAGTACTCTAAGTCATGAATATGTAAATCCCCTGATAAATGAGCATCAGCTAACTTCGAAGGCATTAATAATAAATATTCCTCTCCTGATACCCAATCACCCTTTCGTTTATGAGCCGTCTCCGGATTTGGCTGCAAATTCGCGTTTTCATAAGCTAAGTAACCACGTCCAACGTCCATGAGGTAAGCGTCGTATACTGGCGCCCCTACCCTCGTCAATACGTTCCTATATATCGCGTATTCAGGCTTTTCCTTCGAGCGATTAAGGAGGATGTTATTCACTAACTCTCGAATCAAAGGGCCGCTTATGAAGCTCAAACTTAAGTCGAGCACTCGCCTCTCTGCCTCTAAGGCTATGCCCTCAGCTTCCTCAACCGTCATCGGCTTGACGTCGAAGAAATCCTTAGCGAGCTTGGTCTCCGTTAACAGCTGCCTTACGATCGCCTTACGATCCCATGGGACGATGAAGCCATCGCTCCTTCTAACGATCGGAAGGGCTCTTCGAGGCGCTTGAGGTAAATCGTCCATTAATGGGCTCCCTTCAGTATTTCCGTTAAGAGGCCCTTGTGAAGTTCATCGCCTAAGAAGAGCTCTTTCTCCGCGTAAACCCTCCCGTTAACCTCAAGGGCTGGGGCGGAGAGAATGTAAACGTCCCTCATTATCAAATCTGCAATGACGTTAACGTCTTCAAGGCTTCTTTCCTCAAAGGAGGCCCCCTTAGCGTTCAACCAAGCTTTTAACGTCGCGCACTTTAGACAGCCGGACGACGTGTAAAGGATTATTGCGCTATCGCGACGGACCACGATTTCACCAACGGTGAGTTACTCTGGGCGTTACAACCCCTTAAGTTAGGCTTTAAGGAAAATAGCGTAAAAAACGGTTTCAGTTATTTAATAAACCGATAATTTTTAACGCGATTTTATAAAAAAGCATGACACGAGCTCGTTCATCAACTTTTTTAGATCATTTTATACAGATTTATATACAAAGGTTGGCTTGGTAAAGCCGATCGTAAAGCCTTATGAAGCGCTTAACGAAACGAGCGAGCGCTTAATTGGAGTCCCGCTGGAGTACATTAAGCTAACGGAGCCGCAACGCGGGCACTTAGGCAAGATACCTGGAAGGACGTTCTTACAGCTTGAGCAATAGCTTAACCTTAAGCCGTACGTAAACAACCCTATGTAAAAGCCGCTTACGATGCGCATCGTAAGCGAAAGGAGTTCCTCAGGGCTTAAGGGATCCTTCAAATGCACGACTAACGCATGACCTCCTGAGCACGTCGTATGGAACTTCTCCTCCACCCTTAACCTCTCCTCTAATGGAATGTCAACGTCGGATGGGACGGCCATCGCGCTCGTGTAAGTTAAACGGCCCCATTCGCTTGAGGCCTTGACCTTCTCCTGCCCGTACTTTTCAACGTCGAGTTCCGCAAGCCTAGACGCGACGTTAACGCCAGAGGCCATGGCCGGGGCTGTTCGAATGCCCTTCTTCCAAAACCTTTTAGCGTGTTCCAACGCCGTTCGAACGACTTCTTCAGCCAATCGCAAGGAGCTAGCGTCCTCGTGGGTCATTTTGCCGCTTAACGATTGAACGGCTTCGTTTAAGCCGATGAAGCTTACGTTACCGGATGCGTTCTCAAGCCTGAAGTAAGGGTCGCCGTCAGCCCTTGACGTTAAGAGGGGGAGTAGCCCTTCGTGAGCCCTTTTGTCAAGAGCCCTTCGCTTGATCTCAAGGGACCTAATGGCCATCTCTAAGCGCTCATCCAAAAGCTTGAAGAACGAGGGCTCGCTGCCGTCTGCCTCGTAAGCTAGCCTCACGACGTTAACGAAGACCAAGTCCACGTTACCAGTCCTTAACGTATCGAGCTCCCAATCCCCCTTCCAAGCGTCGTCAAGCCGACAGCCGGTCGCCGAATAAGACGCCATTTTCTGCCCCTCCCAACGTAAGTTCGCGAAGTACGAAAGCCCGACGTTAACGGCGAGCTCGTGGGCCTTTAATAATATTCGCTTCTGATCCTCGTCCTCGATCGTTCCGTCTCTAAGCTTGATTAAGATGCTCGGCGTTAAGAATAAGTTCCGTCGACCTTCCTCGATTAACCCTTCCAGAATGAGCGTGACGAGGGATTGAGCTTCATCCACGTAATCAGCGTACGTGCCTACCGCTTCCCCGCTTGGGCCGATCGCCTTTAAACTCAAGAGGAAGTCAGGCACGTTAAGCTCTAATCCCAATGAGATCGGCATGGGAGAGCCCGAGCTCGCGAAGAACCCGTTCAAGCCGTAAAGGAAGGACTTTAAGGCCTTCTTAACGTCCTCAGCTGCCATCCCCTCGACGAACGGCGCGAGGAATAAGTTGAAGTAGTCTACGATTTGCTCTCCAGCGACTTCAGCCATAGCTCCTTCGAGGAGGTTGAGGATCATCGCTAAGGCTGAGTTAAAGCCCTTCGGAGGAGGCCATGAGACGCCCATCCCGAGGTTTAACCCGCCCTTAAGGAAGTGGCGTAAGTCGTGAAATGCTTCGTTAACCTTCAACATCCACGTCCCTAAGTTGTTCAAATGAAGGTATCCTGAGATGTGAGCATCCGCGATGTCCCTAGGGAGGACGTTTAATAACGCGTACTCCTCGAGCACAGCTTCGCCAGCGGCTCGTCGAACTACCTCGGCGCTTAGCTTACGATCCCCGAGCCTTTGAATGAGTTGCGTTACGTCGTAAACGGGCATGCCGAGCCTCGTGAGCTTATGACGATACTCCTCAAGGCCTCTTTCGATGAGTATGGCGTTCACTATCTCTCGAATGAGGGGGGCCGTCAAGTACTTGGTCTTGAACTCTTGAAGGCGGCTTTCGGCATCCTTAGCGATCCTTTGAGCTAATTCTTCTGGAACGCCAGCTTCTCTCATCAAGGATTCCGCTATCTTGCTTCTGTCGAACTCCTCGATCGAGAGCTTCGACGTACGGACTAGCATCTTCCTCCGCCCAATCGCGCGCTTTTCAACTTCGTCGACTACGTCTAAGACGAGCCTCCCGAGGTCTGTGAGCTTGTACTTCTTCGTCTTAGGGTCGGGCTCGATGAGATCGGCGTTTAAAAGGGCCTTCAGATGATAAGCGAACCTCCCAGCGTCTTTGCTCGGGCTCATCTTCAACAAGCTCATGATCTCGGTGTATGATAACACGCCTCTGCTGAAGAGATGACGTAAGATGTTGAGCCTGATGTTAGATGAAGCTGCCTTAAGGGCGTAAGCGCCCGTCTTCTTAACGCTCATGAACGTCCCTTACGTTAACGCTCAAGTTGAGTAAATGCTTAAAGTAATTTGAGGTTTCCGCCATCGATTAAGGCTTTTAAAAGCGATTTTATTCGTTTAAAATCGCTTAATGCATGGCATTACGAGCAGATAAACTCTTTTATATAAGGATGAATGACGTAACGTTTTTAACTCTATCGGCAGGAAGTCCCCTCCCTCACGGAAGAGGATGAAATCCGATGCGCTTATATTCTCCAGCGTCTGCCTGCGGGCGTGAGGTCGGCATGCGTAACGCCGCTTCAATCCCTGCGTCCCGTAAAGCTGAAGGGGAGTTGAAGCGGACGTAGTAGGGCTGGGAAGGCCCGAATTCAAGCCTGTGGAGACTCCGCAGATGGTCGTTGAAGCAGGAAGACCCTTTCGATAGGGAGGGGGCAGTTCATAGGACTAGCTTTCAACACCCTTCACGAAATCCTCACTCCCGCTTACGTTAACCTCCGTCTGCCCTCGGGCCTTATCCATGCCTTTTGGGAAGGCTATCTGCGCAACATACGAAAAGTATGAACCCATGGTTGCTTGCTAAAACGACGAG
>WUQV01000113.1 GCA_009889585.1 Candidatus Bathyarchaeota archaeon
GACCCCGAGGATGCGTTTGGCCTCCTTGATCGTAAGTAGCCGTTCCACATGTGCTAATAGGACATTTGTCTATTTAAGTCTATCTATTTTGAAACCGTTGAGAAGGCTTAACTCGTCGTCATCAGTACGTTTTCCTCCTGGAAGAGATTACGCCAAGGCCTTACGTGCTTAATTAAATCAAGCCGGCTTCAATTTTCCTTATAAATTCCTCAACCTTATCGAAGGATCGTTCTATATCCCTTTCGACGATGCGGCCTCCGTAAAAGCAATCGTTGTGAAGGTCTTGCATGATGTCGCTTTATTCAGCCCTTAAATCTTCGCGTCCGATTTCACGCAAGAAGTTCCTCCTCGTGGCGTGATCCTTCGGAATGACCTCGATCCTCTCTCTGATGTGATCGTTTAAGGCTTCAACAAGCGCTAAGAAGGCTTTATCGGCAGCGTTAATGAAGAACTGATCTCTCAAGGCCTTGCCACGCTTATACCCCTCCTTAGCCCTCTTGAAGAGCTCCTTGACGACCTCTAACCTTTCCCCCATTAGTTATATTCTATATCCCAGCGGGGCTGTTTAATGAGGTTTAAAACTCAGTTGATGAGGCCGTTAAGGCTGAGGAGCCGAGGATCTCCCTACCTTAATGGGAAGGGCGTTCAAGGGTTGAGTACTGCGTCATGATCGCGATGATCGCAATCCATGCCGTTGTTGAAATCCGATGGCCTACTGGAGGCAGTTCTTCACCTCGTAGTTGCTTTAAGCCCTTACCGTTCCGAGCTGAAAAGGTAAAAAGGCTCAGCGCCTTTCGATCTCGGCTGCAACATCCTCTACGTAACCCTTAACCTCATGGAACCACCTTTCGAACTCTTCCCTCACGCGTTCTCTTGGGTAGTTCCCATGGTAGAAGTAGTTGATGTGCAACGTGTCGACGAACTCATCGAATCTACTCTTATAACTGGCTGGGAGTCTGCGCCTCACGACGCCCCACCTCGTATTCTCAGTCGCGAGCAGCACCATCGAGGCCACCCTAGCGGCATGGAATAGATTTTCAAAGGCCATCCTCACGTGCCTTTCCTTATCAACTTCGCTTATCGCTGTCTCCACGAGCTCGATGTGCTCCTTAGCGCCCCTTAAGTATGAGTAAGCCTCTTCGAGCGTGGGGTCGCCTACCTCCTTCGTCGCCTCGCGCAGAGATGTTCCGTCGCCATAGAGTATCTCATAAGCCCCCATGACGCACCACGCGAAGCCCCCTCGTAACTTCGCCCCGACCTCCACTATGCTGAGGTCTATGTTGAGGGGAGGGAAGTCCTCATAGGCTACGTCTATGTAACCGGAGTACTTCTTCACTTTCCTAGTGAAGATTAATAGATCGATGTCTCTTGAGCGCTCCGGCATATAAACGGAGGAGCCGAATAGGACTATCTCAACGATGTCTGGATCATATCTGAGTAATCGCTCGCACACGGACTTCAAGACCCTCGCTTTTCTATCGTCCATGGTAGCCATACTTCGGGCCTTGAACACTTTAATAAAAGATTTTGGGTGGGACTATTGCAGCTGAGCGCAACGAAGGGGAGGAGGCCCCTCTTTCGGGAAGTTATAGAAAATTGCGGATCGGCTGAGCGCAGCGATGGCCCCTGTGATATCAGCATTATGTTGGGCTAGGGAGTTCCAAGCTTATCTCCTCGGTTGGTCCATGGGGATATATCCAACGTTTATGTGGTACTTCTGGCATTCTAAGGAAGATCGTTGGATAGATGGAAGGCCTGA
>WUQV01000114.1 GCA_009889585.1 Candidatus Bathyarchaeota archaeon
ACAGAAGTTCTATTAATTTGATGAAGATGGATCGCATCATTAGTTAGATCGTGATTTCCTTCAATAGATAAGCGTTAAGATGAGAAAAATAAAGGGTTAATGAAGCCTTTACTTCGTAGGTCGATCGAAGTATATGTTCTTGCCCTTTAACGATAGCGGGATCCCGATGATTACGCTAGCGTTCGGTAATACGTTCAACCTCGTCGCAGCCGCGCCAACCCTGTACATGATCCGATTATCTACGTTAAGCAAGCTAGCCGTTTTCACGGCGGAGCCTAATGCTATCCCTAGGTCCAACGCCTTAAATATGCACGTCGGACCAAGGAAATCCCTCCCAAGCCTAACGCCTTCACTCTTGAACCTTTCACAGCTTTCGTAACCGCAAGCCCCGCAGTTCAACCCGAATGGTTTTGCCCCTCGGACTCCGATTAGGACGATCGCCCCTGAGTCGCGTACGTTCTTCGCGTCTCGTTTAAACGTCTCGATGCCTCTTTCCTCCGCCAATTTCTCCATTTCGTCCGCTAGGGCGTCTTTCTCGACGCCGTAGACGATTGAGGCGACGATGTCGTCGATCCCTCCGGACTTCGGCGCAGTTCTTGCTGACGCCAACATGAGCTTCGAGGCTTGCAATAACGCTTCCATCTCGCCTTCTTTAGCCTCTATCATCGGCATGACGTCACCGAGCTAAATCGTGAGCCTAAGTGAGAAAAAGGCCTTATGTCGCGCTCGGCTTCGCTCGATCGAACGATCGACGAGAAAACTTCTTAAGCTACGTAGTATTAATATAACCCGTGGGCGGCAAGAAGAAGTTAACCCTTTCGCAAATGGAAAGGCTTCAATCGAGAAAGGAAGAGAGGAAAGAAGGCCAAAGGAAAGAGACGCCTCCTACTAGCGCGCTTCAAAAGGAGAAGAAGCCCTCGGGGATCATCGCCCCAGATCCCAAGGGTAAGGAAGTCTTAAGCGAGTTGAAGAAGATGAAGGTGATAACGCCTTACGCCGTAGCCTCACGTTTCAACTTAAGGTTAAGCATAGCCAAGGACTTATTAGAACGCCTTAACGACGCTGGGTTGATAGAGCTAGTCTCCAAGGGCAGGAACGTACAAATCTACAAAGTCGCTGGCTAACGGGTTCCGAAAAACAGCGTCCAGACGTTATGGTGAGCATCGGCTTCCTCTTGGCATCTCTTGCGTTAGGATTTCGAGATGGAGTATGCTTGCCGAGCCAACTTAACGTGTTGTATAGCTCCATTTGGCTAGGTGGTTGCCTTTGAGCTGCTTCTTGAACTGTTTATCACTCCTCAGCTGCAAGACAACCTCCTTCTTTTGCGGTAATCAACCTGAAAAATGCGAACTACCCCTCCCTATCGAAAGGGGCTTCCTGCTTCAACGATGAAGCTTGCTGGCATCTCCACCAGTAGAGGCTTCATCTCAGCAGGCTCTAAGGGCCGTCCCAGCCCCGATAATCCTCGCTTAAGTATGTTCAACGAGGCCCTGTAATCCCTATCTTCCACTTCCGTACGTTCCTTCGAAGCGCTCCTTGGGTTTACCTTTATCGCCATCCTACCGGCGTTCTCAGCTTTGTAGGATAGCATATGAAGGAATTTACCCCAAGAGGCATCGAGGATCCTTCCAGCCAGATTGTGGTTTTTGACCATGTTTTGTATTTGCAAGTCTTCTACGCAAATAACGTCATAATTGTTAACGTAAAATCTTGATAATTTGTGGAGGAAATCGTTCCTCTGATTAGTTAGCTTTTCGTACACCTTAGCCAGCTTTATCCTTTGCTTCTCCCTATTCTTCGAACCCTTCTTTTTCTTCGATAGCGAGTGCTGGATTACCTTTATTCTCTCAAGAGTCCTTTGGTAGAATTTCGGGCTTTCAATCTTCCTCCCTTCGCTATCGGTAAGGAAATGCTTCAATCCAACATCAATTCCAACAGCTTTATCGGTTTTAGGAAGAGGTTTTTGCCTATCAACTTGAAAGATCGCATGCCACTTCCCAGACCCTTCACGCTTAACGATTACACCCTTGATTTTACCCTCGATCTCACGATGAAGCTTTATGGGTATGGCCCCAACTCTAGAAAGGATAAGCCTCCTCCCTTCAAGCCTAAAGCCCGATTGATTGTAGTTCATCGTCTTAAACCAGCCCCTGCCCTTGAACCTCAACTTACCGACTTTCTTTCCATTCTTCCTGAAGTTTGCTAAAGCCTTGATGTTGCTCCATAGCTGATAGTTGACTATTTGGAGTACTTTTGAGTAGACCTCTTTCAACTCAGGTTTTTCCTCCCTCAGCCTAACTATGAGGGATTGGGTTTCAGCTCTAGTTACTCTTTTGCCTTCAAGCTTCGCCTTATTCAGCTCCTCTAAAGGCTGTTGTAAAGCCACCCACATAACTCAAGTTGTTCCTGAAGTTTTGCTCTAACTGTTTTCGAAGGATACATACGGAACTTATAGCTAAGCATCATTCCACCTTCCTAATCGTAATCTCTACCTTATCCCCTTCCTTGATCTCAAGAGCCTCGCATATTTGCCTCGGGATGGCTATCCTCCTGAGCTTTTGGACTCTGGCTCGAAATGCCGATTCCCTCACAGTATATTCTTAGTATTTTTAGTATGAATACTTATCGGCTTTCATCCCCTCCATCACGGAAGGGGACTTCCCGCAGATGTAGTTAAATCTTCATGGGGAGATAAGGCCAGCAACCTTCGGAAATGGCGTCGCCTCCCAAATGTCCCGAATTCCACAAACGTAACGGGTTAACCTCTCGATTCCTATGCCGAAGCCAGCTGACGGTGGAATCCCAACCTTGAGCATCTCCAAGTACCAACCGTACCTCAATGGATCCTCGCCCATTCTCCTCATTCGCTCCACGGCTATTTCATAGCGATGCTCTCGCTCCCCTCCTGAGGCGGCTTCGCCATAGCCCTCGGGGTACATTAGGTCGAAATCCTTTAGGAAGCCCGGCCTATCCTCATGTTCCAAGTAATAAAAGGCCCTTGCCCGTATCGGATAATTCGTTATCCAAAACGGCTCTTCATGCGCTATCGAAAGGGCCTCTTCGGCCTCCCACGGGATCTCCTCATGGCGAACTTTAAACCCCATCGAACGTAATATCTCGATGGCTTCTTCGTACGTATACCTCTTAAAAGGAACGCTTGGCACCTTTAACTCTCTATTTAACGCTTGAAGCTCCTTCTTACGATTGCTCTTAACCCTCTTTATCACATATTGAAGCATCCTTTCCATTAATTTCATCACGTCCTCATAACTAGCATTAGCTTGCTCCACGTCCATTTGCTTAAACTCCACTAGATGTCTTCTCGTTCGAATGCTTTCCAACGGCTCCAATCTAACGTTAGGGGAAAGGGCGAAGACCTTCGGGGTTAAGGGGATGACCATTTGTTTGTGGAAGATTATGCTGCTCATGAGCTTAAGCTCAAGCCCGTAGTAATTGATGGAAGCCTGTCGAAGCCCTCCGGAGCCTGGATCCGTAACGGGGCCTACGATGGGGGCGAGCATTTCGATGAAGCCGTCAGCCCTTAAGAAGTCCCTCATGCTAGAGAGGATCTCGTCTTGAACTCTCATCATCCAAATCGACCTTTGGCTCCTTAACGATATGTGCCTTTGTCGGATGAGCTCGAGATCCTTGAGGGACATCGACCTAGAAGCAAATAGCTTCGAATTAAACGTTTTGTTGAAAATCCAGCAATATCTTCAAAGAGCGACAAAGTTAATACGGTGATTTTCGTAAGATTTACAGATGGCACTTAATTTCGACGAAAAAGATCTTAAGATCCTGCGGTTATTACAACGCAACTGCAGGTTATCCTATAAAGAGGTCGCGAACGCCATCGGGCTGCCTGTGACGACGGCCTTCGCTAGGATAAAGCGCTTAGAGGAAATAGGCCTCATAAAGGGGTATAAGGCCGTTTTAAACGCAAGGAAGCTTAACAGAGGAACGACGGCGTTCATCCTCGCGTCTTTTTCATACAGGCTTAAGGGGGAAGGAGGCGAGGTATTGCTCTCCCAAAGGGATGTCGCGAGGGAGATAGCTAACTTCCCGGAGGTTCAAGAAGTTCACATAATAGCCGGGGATTGGGATCTTTTGATAAAGGTCAAGGACGTCGACATCGACGCCATCGGAAGGTTCGTGATCGATAAGCTCAGGTTGGTGAAGGGCATAGAGAAGACGTTAACGTGCGTCGTCTTCTCGACCGAAAAGGAGACGAGCGATATAGCCGTTTAAGTCAACAACCGAAAGTTATAAATACCGAAGATCTTCTTAAGGTCGAAGGAGGACTATTGAAGGAGTTTGATGCGATAATCATAGGAGCTGGCGTTGCAGGTTGTATGGCAGCTAAGGTTATTGCTAAAGCTGGTTATGAAGTTTGCTTAGTAGAGTATAAATCGAAGGAAGATATAGGCAGGAAGATTTGTGGAGAAGTAGTAGGAGCTCATCATTTCAAGAGGTTGAGCTTAGAGGAACCGACAGGACTTGAAGTTGCTCAAAAGATAGTTGGTTTAAAAGTGTACTCTCCAAATATGAGGGCTTATTTCAAAGTAGAGAGTAAAAATATGCATGGTTATATTTTAAATCGTCATGCATTCGGACAAAGGCTTTTAAAGCTCGCGATGGATGCTGGAGCTTCTTTATTAGATCTAACGCAAGTAATTGCCCCAATAGTAAAGGATGGGTTTGTCAGTGGAGTATTGGTTAGAAATAGAAAAAAAGATGAGAAGTTAGTATTAATGGGAAAAGTTGTAGTTGATGCAAGTGGTTTTTCAGCGGTCATACGGAGGAAGCTACCGTTAGAGATGGGTGTGGAGACTGGCGTAAACCCAGGGGATGTAATGATTTGCTATAGAGAGATCCGTCGGTTGAAGAATCGTTTAGATTACTTAAGCTTTGGTGAAATTTACTTAGATCAAGAGGTGACCCCAGGTGGTTATGTGTGGATTTTCCCGAAGGGGAGCGATGTTGTTAACGTAGGCCTGGGGATAACGATGGGGCAAAGCCCGCTAAACCCTAGGGGGAGGTTTTATGAGCACGTCCTCCCTCGGCCGTTGTTCAAAGGATCCGAGCTCTTAGAGGGAGGGACGTGGTACGTGCCGACGAGAAGGCCGTTAAGCTCTATGGTCGGCGACGGCGTCCTTATCGTTGGCGACGCCGCCTGCCAAGTTAACCCTATCCATGGAGGGGGGATAGGCCCCTCCATGGGAGGGGGATCGTTAGCTGGCGAGGCAATCGTAAGGGCCCTTAAGGTTGGCGACATCAGCCGAAAGGGGCTATGGGCTTATAACGTCGAGTACATGAGGAAGTACGGCGCCAATCACGCTGGCTTGGACGTGCTTCGAATGTTCCTCCAGTCCTGTACGAACGAGGACTTAAACTACGGGATGTACCATCGATTGCTCACCGAGGATGATTTATTAAAAGCGGGCGAAGGTATACGCCTTCGCGTAACTGAGTTGGCCGTCAGAGCCTTACGGGGGATTGGGAGGTTAAGCCTCTTAAGGAGGTTGATCAACGTTATCTCGTTGATGAAGCGGGTTCGAACTTGGTACATGGGCTATCCGGAGTCCCCCGATGGGCTCTTAAGGTGGAGAGATCGTGCAGAGGCATTGTTCAAGTTAGCGAGGGCTCGACTAGGTTAAGCGATTAAGCGAAAGGTAAAACGAGAAATGAAAGTTGCAGCGCTCGTCAGCGGCGGCAAGGATTCCACGTTAGCGCTTCATAAGGCGTTGGAACAAGGCCATGAGGTCGAGTGCTTAGTGGCCATGTTGCCTCGGAGGGAGGATAGTTGGATGTTCCATTATTTAAACGTACGTCTCATCGATTTATTCGCTGAAGCCATCGGCATGCCGTTGGTGAAGTCTGAGACGGAAGCCGTTAAGGAGGAGGAAGTGGAGGACTTAAGGCGGTTGTTAGCGAGGTTAAACGTCGAAGGCGTAGTCCATGGCGCAATAGCATCTGCGTATCAAAAGAGCAGGGTCGATCAAATTTGTCGCGAGCTCGGCTTAGAGCCGATCGCGCCTTTGTGGCGAATGGATTTAATCGAAGTCTTGAACGAAATCCTCAGCTTGAAGATGGAAGTAATCATCGTAGGCGTTTATGCATACGGCTTTGACGAACGTTGGCTGGGGAGGAGGTTAGATGAATTAGCTGTAAATGATCTCCTCGAGTTACATCGTAAGTTTTACATTTCCATCGCAGGCGAAGGAGGGGAGTATGAGACTTTAGTGTTAGATGCTCCACTTTTCAAAAGGAGGATTAACGTAATCGAAGCTGAGAAACTTTGGAAGGGCGACTGCGGGATCCTCGTCGTGAAAAAGGCTGAGCTCGTCGATAAGCGGTAGAACGTTTATTAAAGATGCCTTCGTAGAGAAAATAGCTATTGAGCACGGGATGGAGATGGCTTATAAGTACTTGGCTGAAGCTTGGAAGAAGCCTGATGCTTCGTACGTCGAAGGGTTGATGCGCCAAAGGGCCATCGAATGGCGTAAACAACCCGCCGTCGTAAAGGTCGAAAGGCCGACGAGGATCGATAAGGCGAGGAGGTTAGGTTATAAGGCGAAGCAAGGGTTCGTCATCGTACGCGTACGCGTAAGAAGGAGCGGCTTTAGGAAGCCTAGGCCTGCGTCCGGAAGGAGGTTGAAGGCCATCGGCGTCTTGAAGCATAAGCTCGTTAAAAGCTTGAAGTGGATCGCTGAGGAAAGGGCGGCGAGGAAGTTCTCAAACCTAGAGGTGCTTAACTCTTACCCCGTTTGGGAGGATGGCCGTTATAAATGGTTCGAGGTCATCATGGTGGATCCTCATCATCCAGTCGTAAAGTCCGATCCAGATGTGAACTGGATATGCGATCCCGTTCACAAGGGCCGTGTCTTCAGGGGTTTAACGTCCGCTGGTAAGAAGGCTAGAGGCTTACGATAAGCGATGATGAAGGTGAAGCGTTAATGACTATGTGAAAAGCCTCCTTTAACGTTTTCGGAGAAACGATCATCATTCGGCTACGAATTCTGTTAACCTTTCGAACTAATATTAGTTGTCATTTAAGACCCTTTGATGTTTATTTCATCTTCAAGGATAAGAAGTCAAGACATACAATTAATGACTAAAGCATTCGTTGACATAAAACCCTTACGTTAAACATGCATTACATCTCTCAGGTAGTGGCGTTAAATCCTTATGTAATTCACAAACTATGTCATTTAACCTAAGATTTTCACACAGCTTACAAAACTTCAATATATACTCTGTCGGCATCAAGCTATTCGTAGCGATCGCCTTAGCGACTTCGTCTACGATGAACTTTACTGCTGGCGCCTTCTCAAGCCTCTTCATTATCCTCTCGCCCCTCTTAAAGTTTAAGTATTGGCTAACTGCCGCTTGAGTTATGCCCATCTTCTTAGCTGCAACAACTTGAGAGAACTTATACTCCTCGACGAGCTTCTTAACGACTAAGGACCTGAACGTCGGCAGGACGTACCTAACTATTAACTCGCAAGGCGGCCTCAAATCGTCTCGTCCTTAGATCTAACCTCCTATCTTATAAGCTTATTTAATTCATCGGCCAGCTTTAACGAGCCCATCATTAAATACGACGCCGTTAAGGGCTAAACCAAGGCCCTTCGAAGGGGGCAAAAGACTAAGGCGGCTAAGACGCAACCATAATGATCCATCGGCACCCTTAATACCTCCGTTCTATACGAGATCCCTTGTATCTCGACGCCTCTGGCCTTAGCCATCTCCGTGAGCTTCCACTCGAGGGCCTCGTGAAGAGACTTCGAATCCATATAACCGTGGGCTTCAACGACCATTCCGAACCTCTTTTCCTTCTCCCAAGCCCAAGCGATTCCAGCCCCGATCGTCGAGCCCTCGTTGCCGTCCATTCTAGCGATGACGGCGTAAGTGATCGTACCCGGAGGGATGGCCTTCCTCCTCCTCTCTTTACAATTGGACGGGAGGATCGAGCTAACGGGGACTAAGTTACATTGATCGATTCCGGCCCTCTTTAAGGCTAAATCGAAGGCGTTGAGCTCAGAAACCGGGCTTATCGCCTTTCCGCTCGTTATAAAGAACTCCTTCGGTATCATCTCCATTTTTGCCCCTTCATTTTTCAATTGAGCGCTTGAAAGAATTGATTTATTAACTTTGCGGTTGAACGCAAGGCCTAGTTTTAATGTACATCTTTAAACCTTTAGCCGTTGAAATCGAGGGGGAAATTCCAAAGGAAGTTAAAAAATCTTAGCGAATCGTCGCCTTAGCTCAAAAAGAGCTAATAAAGCGGAAGAAGCTTGAAAAAGGCGTTAAAATTAAAGCCCTTAATGCCTTAAAAAGCGATTAAAAGGGAAGCCCTATGGCTTAGGGAAACAGATATTCGCAAGGCCGATGGAATTAACGAGGCCCGCCTTGCCGAGCGTTAAACCGAGCGTTAAAGCATCTTACGTCGAAGTAAGAACGTTCGCCCATGCGACTGAGGATTTAGAGAAGGTTCTAAGGGCTTTGTACAACGTCATCCCTTCGGAGTTCGTTAATAACGTCGAGTTAATGAAGGAAGAGTTACGAGGTCATCATGGTAATCCTATTGTATTCCTTAAGGCGAAGGTAAGGAAGAAGGAGGCGGTTAATGCCTTCGTGAAGAAGCTTTCAATGGACATGAGCGAATTAGATAAGGAAGCGTTAGCTAGAGATGTAGATCTTCACGTAAAAGGAGGAAGCTTTTACATTCGTTTAAATAAACAAGCTGCTTATAAAGGCGAGCTTAAGATTTGTACAGCCGATCCTATACACGTTCGAGTGCAATTCAAAAGCAGGGGAAAGGAGGACGTAATTAAGGCTTGTAAGGAAGCGGGGCTACTATCATGAGGAAGTTCGTAGACCTTCGTTTATGCGCCCCTCTTAACGACTTAAGCCTCTTCGAGAAGATGATAGCGAGGGCTTACGAACTAGGTTATAGCGCCGTCGGAACGCCGTTGCCCCCTCAAATAAAGATGGAGGAGGTCGAACGGTTAAGGGCCATTTGTAAGAACGTTAACGTGGACTTCGTTACGAGGGTCGAGCTTGCCCCAAGGGATCCGAAGGAGCTGTTAACGTTTTTGAAGCATTACAGAAGGGGGTTTGAGGTCGTATCCGTCCTTTGTTACTCTAAGGCCGTCGCAAGACAAGCCGCTAAGGATAGACGAGTCGACCTATTGTCGTTCTCGGACGACCCGAGGAAAAGGTTCTTCGACGAGGCGGAGGCAGAGCTCGCCTCTAAGGCATCGGCATCCCTTGAGATAGAAGCGCGCCTTCTTTTGAAATCGTGCGGATTCGTTAGGGCTAAGCTCATCTCAACGCTAAGGAAGGAGGTGGCTATAGCGGAAAGGCTAGGCGTTCCAATCGTCTTGTCCAGCGGGTCGCCTAACGTCCTCTTGATGAGAGGGCCGAGGGAGCTCGAGGCATTAGCTTCTCTTTTCGACTTATCGCAGCCCTCGGCCTTGAAGGCCGTATCGGATAACCCGCTTTCGATCGTCAAAAAGAATAGAGATAAGCTCAGCCCTAATTACGTGGCCCCTGGGCTTCGAATGGTGAGGAAGGCCAAGTGCTCAAGCGCTTAAGGCCTCGTTACCTAGCGGTCGAAGTCGAATGCGAAGGGCCTGTAGAAGGCAAGGATTTGTTAAACGCCGTACATGATGCTATCTTAAGGCTCTTTGGGGAGAAAGGGGCTAGCTTGACCGGCATTTCGCTCGTGGATTACGATGAATCGCGTAAGCTGGCCTTCTTACGTTGTAGGCATAACTTCTTACGAGAGGTGAGGGCTTCGATAGCCTCCGTGACGACGTTACGAGAGAAGCCCGTCGCCTTACGCATTCTAAGGGTCTCGGGGACCATCAAGGCGTTACGCAAGAAGATAAGCCCTCTGCCTTCTTCTGGCGAAAGGGGCGAGCGCCATGCCGATCAAGAACCCTCCGACGTGCGCCCAATGCGCGACTCCGCTGTAAGGCTCGAAGAAAGCGAAGAGCAATTGCATGACGAACCAAAAGCCGATGGAGGCGGCCGCTGGCATAGCCGTCACGATAGGCACCCAATGAGGAATTACGGTGACTATCTGCGCCCTCGGGTACAATACGATGTAAACACCGAGGAGGCCTGAGACGGCTCCTGACGCCCCTATCGTCGGAACTCGTAAGAGCAAGGGGCTTGAGCTTAACGCATGGACGAAGAATGCGACTACCCCACAGGCGATGTAAAGAAGCAAGTAGCGAAGGTGGCCGAATGAATCCTCCACGTTATTGCCGAAGACGTGTAGATAGATCATGTTCCCGAAGAGATGGAAGAACCCCCCGTGAAGGAACGTCGCCGTGATGAGCGTGTGAAACCCCCTGCCTCTAAGGATCTCCTCTGGCACGGCCGCGTAATCGCGGATGATGCTTTCGACGAAATCCTCCCCTAGGAGCTTCATGACGATGAACACGATGACGTTCGTTAAGATGAGGAGCCTCGTCACATGAGGCGTCGTCAAAGGGCGGCTTACGTCGCGTATCGGGATCAATGACGATCGTTATTTAAAAACCCTCCTATCTTAAATAAAGCTGCTAGAAACCGCATCCTTCGTACCACCAGCTTCTAACATCACGCTCATCGCTGAAGGATGAGCATAGGGCTAGCTCTATGCCCTTCTTCCCCGTGCTCACGCACGACATTCCCAGCATGTTGAACCTCTTCATCGTTCGATCGGAGGTGGCGCTAGGATGGGTTGTGACCCAGCTATCATGATGTGCACCGTCATCCCCATCCAGCCCGTTCCTTCCATCGGTAGCTGAATGTTCGTCGAAGGGTGCGCACCATGATGGTGGCTGATTATCGTTCGAGGCTTAAATACGTTTTTCATGATATAGAAGGATGTTATTTTGGTAACTGTTAAATAGACCTCTTACGCTCGATGCGCCGAGGTTAAAGGGCTTGAAAGGCAAACCTCTCGCCTCCATCGCATCAGCCGGGCTCTCTAAGTTCGGTAGAAGGGATGGCCTTTACGCAAGGGAGCTCTTCTTAGAAGCCGTTAACGAGGCCGTTGAGCGCTGTCCAAACGTCGACTTGAGGAAGGACGTACAAGCTTTATTCGTAGGGCACATGGGCGAATCTTATGAACATCAAGGCCATACGGGGCCGACTCTTGCGGATTGGGCCGGATTATTGCCCGCTCCAGCCGTAAGGGTAGAGGCAGCTTGCGCCTCTTCAGGCGTCGCCTTAAGGCTCGGCATACTCGCCATCGCCTCAGGGCTCTTTAACGTAGTCATGGTAGGAGGCGTTGAAAAGATGACCCATCGAACGACTGCTGAAGCCGTTGAATTCCTAGCGATGGCTTCAGACTTTCCGTTCGAACAATGGCATGGCGTAACGTTCCCAGGCCTTTTCGCGTTGATGGCGACCGCTCATATGAATAAGTACGGTACGACTGAGGAACAAATGGCCTTGGTGGCCGTGAAGAACCATCGCAACGGCTCTCTCAATCCGAAGGCCCACTTTCAACGTGAGGTAACCCTTGAAGAGGCGTTAGCGTCGAGGGTCGTCGCATGGCCGTTGAAGTTGTACGATTGCTGCCCCATTAGCGACGGGGCTGGTTGCTTAATCTTAACCAAGCCGGAGCTCGCAAAAAGGTTCACGGACGAGCCTGTTCATATCGTAGGCTCTGGGCAGGCGAGCGATAGCATAGGCGTTTACGAGCGAGAGGAATTCACGTCTTTAGCCGCCGCTAAGGAGGCAGCTCGTCAAGCGTACGAAACGGCCGGGCTTAGCCCTAAGGACGTGCAAATCGCTGAAGTTCACGATTGCTTCACGATAGCCGAGATCATAGCGTACGAGGATTTAGGCTTTTGTAAGCCAGGCGAAGGAGGTCGTTTGGTAGAGGAGGGCATAACGGCGTTAAACGGTTCGATGCCCGTTAACACGAGCGGAGGCCTTAAGGCGAAGGGCCATCCGGTAGGCGCAACTGGCGTAGCGCAAGCGTACGAAATATGCCTACAGCTAACCGGACAGGCCGGAAGGAGGCAGGTGGAAGGCGTGAACGTGGGCTTAACTCATAACGTCGGAGGATCTGGCGCTACGGCCGTCGTTAACATATACAAAAGGGGATGAGTTCTAAATGGAAGCCGTTGAGAAGCTAGCGTTTACGATAGAGCAATTTTACGCCTTCGTAAAGGGGAGGAGGATCATGGCCGCTAAATGTACGAAGTGCGAGGCTATAATGCTGCCCCCGAGGTTCGTTTGTAAGGCTTGTCGCTCAACTAATCTAAAGTGGGTCGAGCTTGAGGGAAGGGGGAAGCTGTTAACGTATACGATAATAAACGTAGCCCCTTCGCGATTCCAACGGTTGGCCCCTTACGTAGTCGGAATCGTTCAACTGAAGGATGGGCCTAATCTTCTCGGCATGATACGAGGCGTTAAGCCTGAGGAAGTCCGCATAGGGATGGATCTTATCGTCGACTTTGAGCCGCCAGAGGGAGGGGCTTGGCCCGCTTGGCCGCGTTATTACTTCAAGCCAGCCTGATGTTGAAACCCGTCAGAAGACGCGGTCATAACGATAATCTTCATTCCGGCGGCTCATATTGCCCGATTAGCGCATTCCAGCGCGACCTAGCGTGCTGCCTATACGCTTGGCTTCTTAAGTTTCTTTGAAGTACGGCAAGAACATCGAGGGGACGTACCTACGAGCTTTTTCCCCACGAGAGCAGGTCGACATCATAAGTCCACGAGACCCCCCGCAAAGCTTTCGGTTAAGTGAAGCTCTGGAAAACGCGTCCAAACGCAACCTCAAGTATGTTTTCATTTCCTCGAGCAGATTATCGAGGGTTTGTGGTAAGGAGCTTAACTAGTCCATTCCGGCAACTCAGTGAAGACGCGAAAAGACGGCGAAACCCGAGCGAGGCCTCGTCAGAAGCGATGAAGATGAATAGATGGTCACGGAAGGCTTATTGTTGATAAAAGAAACAACCAACCTGCCACTCTGACGATAAGGAGCCCGTCAGAAAATTTAAATGTCATTCCCTTCATTCAGCGGCCTCGGCGTTAGGGGCGTAGACGAGGCACATCAAGATGTGGGGAGCATCAACGTCCCCTGAACGCCCTTGAAGGTGAGAACTTGATCTCAGTGATGGGGAAGTCGGAAGGTGTAAGCATTTTTCCGACACGCCGGATAAGATGTAAGCGGTATGCCCAAGCTCTTGGGAAACGATTGGCAAGATTGGCTGAGCTACGCCGAATTCGATAGAAACGAAGCCCACGAGGCCTACGAGCGCGGCTCCTGGAGGGAGGCTTGCTTCCATGCCCAACAAGCCTGCGAGAAGCTGCTAAAGGCCGCCTTGTTAAAGAGGGGGATCTTCAGGCCCATCCACGACCTCGTGGAGTTGGCCGAAGAGGTCGGCGGGATGGCAGACCTAATCACGGGCCTTAGGGATCTAAGCGATCATTATTACGGTGCGAGGTACCCAGATGCAGCTAGAAGGCTTAAGCTTAAATACGATAAGGATGAGGCCCTTAAATGCTTAAGCGTAATGGATGAGCTTTGGAGAAGGTTGAGGGGAGAATTTGAAGGCTAGCGCAGGTCTGCTGTGGGATGGTAGGAGCGCGGATGAGCTTATAAACCACTATATCAAGGCGATCGTAAAGAAAGTAAGGGTAAGGGCTGCCGTTTTAATAGGCTCAAGGGCAAGGGGCGATTGGAAGCCATGGAGTGATGTCGACTTACTTCTGCTATTAGACAACTTTGATAAAGAAGAAATAAAGGCAAGCGTAGTAGATATTAGGCCGTATACATGGGATGAGTTAATCGAGGCGATACGTGGATGCGAGGTCGAGGTAATAGAGGCGTTCGAAGAGGGAATAGTTCTTCTTAATGATGGCTCGTGGGAAATTGCTAAGAAAGTATATGCTGAGGTTAAGCAAACTTACGGCATCAAGAAATATAAAGATGGATGGATGATTGAAAGGAGGAGACCATAGCTTAATGATACGTATGCTAACTGTTAGCGCCTCCTAAAGGTACTACGATATGATTGAATGATGGAGGTCAAGAAATACGTCCTCAACAAGGCCTTAGCGTCTCGCTCAAAGTAGTTTGTAGCATGGTGAAGGAAGGAAACGAAAAGCCGTGAAAATTACGTCCCTTAGATCGTCGACAAGCATAAGAGAGCAGCTTAGACCCGACTAAGTGCTGGTAATCCGAATGCCTTCGACGTTACAATGAAAATTACTCGCTTATAAAGCTTATATAACGCCCTTTCTAAACAATGCTAGATGCCCTTGCTTGAGGACGCCCTCGCAGCCCTCCTGGGCCAAGCGCCTTTGGCGGCAATCATACTCATAGTTCTCTTCTATGAGTTAAAGGCCGTTAGGGGGGAGACAAAGGCCGTTAGGAAGGAGGTTGGAGGGGAGATTTCCGCTTTGAAAAGAAGCATCGACTCCTTAAGGGCCGTTAGCTTAGCGGCTCACAGGTTCGTAATAGATTACATGGCCTTAAAGGGCCTTTTTACGATGGATGAAGCATCTTTCCTCGAAAGAGGGGTGAAGAGCATCGTAGGAGGCGATCCGTTCACGGAGGAAGAGATGGCCTTCATTAGGAGCGTTTTAAGCAAGCACGTCGACGACATAACCTTAGAGGAGGCGGAGAAGCTGGAGAAGATATTCGGCGAGAAATGGATGAAGGAGGGCGACGTTAAGGCCCTCGAGGCCTTCTACAGGGCTTCAGCCATAAGGGGGTACGTTCTACAAAAGGCCTTGAGAAAGCGTTAATCGCAACTCATTGGCTATTTTGATCCTTCATCTTGTAGCCAATAGTTCACCTTAAAGCCGTTAAGCGCTTATTATCATCGATGGAGAGGATTAACGAGGTCGTCATGTCGGAGCGCGTCAGGGGCTTTATAGCATTCGATGTAGAGGACGAGCGCGTCGTAAAGCGGCTGTTGGAGATCCAAAAGGCCCTTATCGAAACAGGCGCGGACCTTAAGCCCGTTGAACCTCAAAACATCCACGTTACGTTACGCTTCCTCGGGGACGTATCGCCTGGGATTATCGACAAAGTTCACAAGGCCATGGAGGCCGTTCAATTCAAGCCGTTCGTCGTAGGGCTCAAAGGCGTAGGGGCCTTCTCGAGCTTACGATCACCTAGGGTGATTTGGGTCGGGTTAAGGGAAGGCGTTGAGGAGTTAAAAAGAATCTTCGAGCAATTGGAGCCTCAATTGAGGCGCTTAGGGCTTCCGCCGGATCCTAAGGGGTTCAGCCCTCACGTAACAATAGCTCGCGTTAGAACCGAGAGGCAATTGGCGGCCCTCGTCAAGCGCTTGAAGGAGCTAGCCGACGTGGAAGTAGGATTCATTAACGCTAAATGCTTAAGGCTAAAGCGGAGCGTCTTAACGCCTAAGGGCCCCATCTATTCGACGCTTAAGGAGGTCTGCCGTTGATCGAAAGGCGAGTGAAGCCGTGATGGCCTTAAGCGAAGAAGGTTTATGAAGAAGTCCTTAAGAGCGTCGTCCTCGTTAAGATCGAAGGGATGAGGCCCTCTAAATAGCCCTTGAGATGAGGGGGACATGGAGGAGAAAAATAAGGAGGGGATCATAAGGGAAATTTGTGAAGAAGTTCTTAGAAAAGTAACGCCAAGTGAGAGAGAGAAGGAGGAGGTTCTTCATTTTTCTGAAGACTTAGCGAAAAAATTGACTGAGAAAATGCAAAGCTTTGGTATAAAAGCAGAGGCCCAAGTTCAAGGCTCAATAGCTAAGGATACATGGCTTACTGGAGAGAGGGACGTAGATATGTTTATATTGCTTCCAAAGACGTATACGAAGGAAGTTTTTCCAAAAGTTCTCGACGTTGTTAAAACATTAGTAGGGGAAAAGTGGGTGGAGGCATATGCGGAGCATCCTTATATAGAAGCGGAAGTAGATGGATATAGAATCGATTTTGTTCCATGTTTTAGGGTAGAAAGGGCAGAGGAGGCGATTTCATCCGTAGATAGAACTCCTTTTCATACTTCCTATGTGAAGAAGCGTATTAATCAACAACTTAAAAATGAGGTGCGTTTACTTAAGAGATTTATGCGAGGTATAGATACTTATGGAGCTGAAATCAAAATAGGAGGATTCAGCGGCTACCTATGTGAGCTTTTGATCATCAACTACGGATCATTCATCGAGGCCTTGAGGGCCTTCTCCGATTGGAGAGGCGACGTTGTGATAGACCTAGAGGGCTTTTATCGAAGGGAGGAAGCGAGGTCGCTCTTTCGAGAGCCCTTGGTCATCGTCGACCCCGTGGACAGGAGGAGGAACGTGGCCTCGTCCGTCCGTGAGGAGAGGCTTAAGGAGTTCATCGTCGCTTCAAAGGCATTCTTGCGGAGCCCTAGCTTGAAGTTCTTCTACCCTCTTGAGACGATACCTTACGATGTCGAAAGGCTCGTTAAGGCGATTAGAAGGAGAGGCTCGGCCTTAACGTTGATTAAGATAAAGGCCGTCGAAGCCGTTCCGGACGTCCTTTGGGGCCAGCTCTATAAGACTCAAAGGGCGTTGTTAAACGTGATAAAAGGAGGAGGTTTTAACGTCTTACGAAGTTGCGTTTGGAGTGATGAAAGGAGCATTAACGTATTTTTATTCGAAGTTGAGAATAGATATTTAACGCCAATTAAGAGGCACGTAGGGCCTCCTATTGAGAAGGAGGAGTGTGAATTCTTCTTAAGTAAGTATCTCAGTTCAACGCGCACTTTATCAGGTCCTTATCTTGAAGGTGGACGCTGGATTGTAGATGTGGAAAGGGAATATACAGATGTCGTAAAGTTACTGCGTGATAAGATCAAAGGAGGAGGTAGAGAAGTTGGTGTCGCTGATTTAATGGCGAAGGTCATGCCAGAGGCTCAAATACTCGTTAACGAAGAGATATTAGAGCTTTATTCATCTAACGTTGAGTTCGCTAAGTTTCTAACGGATTACTTGGACGGAAGGCCGAAGTGGCTTCGTTAACATTAACGTTTAAGAGTACAAATTAGCTCTTATCGAGCCCTTTCATCGTATTCATAAGCCCTGTGACGTTAAACTTTAGCATTCGAAAGAGCGTTAAGCGCCTTAGCTTAAGCCTTAAGAACCTTAAGGCACTTGAGGCTTATTAATAACGTGGTTTAAAGGATGGGACCGTTAGAAGGCATAAGAGCGTTGGAGTTAACGAGGATGCCTCCCGGAGCCCTTTGCACCTTAATACTCGCTGATATGGGAGCTAACGTCATTAAGATAGAAGCGCCTCCGCAAGTAGAAGTGAGAGGAGCGGGTTTTACCCTTAGCCGAGGAGATTCGGTTAAGGAAGCATCTTATAATTTCCTCGACCGTAACAAAAGGAGCATCGCTATAAATCTTAAGACCGCAGAAGGTCAGCGCATTCTCCATCAATTAGTGAGAGATGCTGATGTGCTCGTCGAAGGCTTTAGGCCGGGGGTTATGAAGAGATTAGGTGGAGATTATGAGGCCCTAAAGGAGATAAATCCTCGCCTCATTTATTGCTCCTTAAGCGGCTATGGTCAAGATGGGCCCTATAGCCAAATGCCTGGACATGATATAAACTATATCTCATTTGGAGGGGCGTTAGACCTCATCGGGGAGGCAGATGGGCCGCCCGTCGTTCCCTTAAATATAATCGCTGATTACGCCTCAGCAGCTCTTCACGGGGTCATAGGCATCTTACTTGCGCTTTTCGCCAGAGAAAGGACTGGCAAAGGGCAGCACGTGGACGTCTCCTATTTAGACGGAGTAATCCCCTTAGTAGCCGCTGTCCCTGGAGTTATAGACTATTTTCGTGAAGGAATCACTCCTCGCCGCGGGGAGACGGCTTTAAGCGGTTGTTATCCTTATTACGCCATCTACGAGACCAAGGATGGCAAGTACATTTCCATCGGTTGTATCGAGCCTTGGCTGTGGGAGAACTTATGTCGAGCCTTAGCGAGGGAAGACTTCATTCCTTATCACTTCCTTCTAGAACACTTCGTTAAGAAACCCGATGAGAAATACGCTAAGGTGTTTAAGGAATTGAAGCAAATCTTTCGCATCAAGACTAGAGATGAATGGTTTGATTTTTTAAAGGATAAGGACGTCTGCATAGGGAAGGTATATTCTTGGGATGAAGTGTTAAACGATCCACAAGTCCTTCACCGCCGAATGATAGTAGAGGTAGAACATCCTACTTTAGGTAAAGTGAGACAAGTGGGCATCCCTATTAAACTATCGCAAACTCCAGGGAGCATTCGCCGTTTAGCGCCTTACCTAGGTCAACATACTGAAGAGGTATTACTCGAATTAGGTTATAACGCAGAGGCTATCTCCGAACTTAAGAGAAGAGGCATAATAGCATAGGGATATGGGAAAACTTAAAAGGAGGAGAATGATAACTGATGCCTACGTTCTTATTGAGGTTGACAACATACAATAAAAGCAACTAATTGAGGGTATTGATTACAAAGGATGGAGTTAAAAGGCGAAGCAGTCAACTTTAAACCTTAGTGTAAAGCTCCACGCCTAACCCCTTTGAAGCTATAACGGCGCTTTCATCAGCATAAGGGGTGATGATTAAAAGCCTATCGGGCTTCCTTCCGGCCTTCTTTTCGTAAAGCGCTGACTTCATCTTTAGCGTCCTTACGTCAGACGCTCTCGCATGAGATGTGATTTCAATAAGCATTAACCTATCGTCACTTATTATTAAGTCCACTTCGATTATGCATGGATAACCATAGACGATTCCCCCTTCATCAAGCGCCTCCCATCTTTCGACTTTCACTTTAAACTCCTTTTCCAACAGCCCCTTAATGCCAGCCCTAAACGCTTCTTCGCTCATTATCCCCCATCTAGCCCCTATCGCTGATATATGCCTTTCGACCAATTCAAAGCCCTTAACCATATCTTCCCTTAGCTTCACTAGTTGCTCCTCATGCCTATCGAGCCTTTTAAGCACCTCCTCTAAGCCTATGAGGCCTATGACTGTGTACCTAAACTCTTCGTCCTCCTTCAGGAGCCTGATGATTTCGTTTTTAAGACGTTGACTCATTCAACCTTAGAACATCAGCCCGCCTAAGATAAGCGTTACGTCTAAGCAGAAGGATTCGCGTTGCATGGCTTTTGAGCAAGGCCGAAGGTTTGATCGCATTTTTACCCCGCAAGCCTCACGTCATAGGCTAAAGATTCGTTCAACTTTTGATCTCATCGTTCAAAAAGGTTTTAAGCTAACGATCTTTAGTGCCTTGGCGAGGAGCGAGGTTGGTCGAAAAGCTCGTCGATAGCTCTTTAGCAACAGCTGAAGAAATACTCAATTATGCCGAGGAAGAATTCGAAAGGGCTTTGAAAATTAATGATATGTTGCTTTATAGGAACGCTGTTGATAAAGCCTTTCTATCGATAATCGTCGCCGTAAACTCCTACATCAATCGTAAGCTTGGCGTAATCCCTCGATCTCATAGCGAGCGCAGGATTCTATTAAGGAAGGTGGATCGAGAGGACCTTAGGGCCCTCTACAGCGACATTATGAGGACGTTACATGAGGAAGCTTTCTACGAAGGGGTCTTCAACCCAGA
>WUQV01000115.1 GCA_009889585.1 Candidatus Bathyarchaeota archaeon
GCTAACCATCGAAGGTCTTCTAACGCGCCTTTTAGATTATCGTTAAGAGCCTTCATCATCCTCTACTGATAAGCAAAATTTCCCTCTTCTCTTGTTCGCTTAACTCTCGATATCC
Organism: Candidatus Bathyarchaeota archaeon; assembly: GCA_009889585.1. Taxonomy (GTDB): domain Archaea; phylum Thermoproteota; class Bathyarchaeia; order Bathyarchaeales; family WUQV01; genus WUQV01. Next base: position 116 of record WUQV01000115.1, read on the forward strand.
ACTTTGGTCGATAACGACGGCGTCGAAGCTATCCCCGCTCGCGGCATCTCTCTTCATCGCCGAGTCCATGGCGCGTATGATAACCGGCAGCAGCTCCTTAACGGTGAAGCCCCTTCCGTACCTATCCTCTAAGACCCCGTAAGCGACGGGCGACCCTGATCCAGTCGCCACGCACTCCTCCTCCGTCAAGCTACCGAACGGATCTAAATGGTACACGTGAGGGCCGCTTTCGTCGACGCCTCCTACGAGGACTTGCGTAATCAATGGCGTTAGGCGGGCTGCGAAGAGGACGTTAGCGGTTAACCTCGCCGCCGAGCTCACGGGCATGGGCCTCTTCGTCTCAAGCTTGTACAAACGCGCGTTCGCCTTCAACACGTCCACCGTACGTTGGGCGTCGGCGACGTTTCCTGCTATCGTCACCGCTAAGTGATCATCGATTTTATGTATTTTTTTACAGCGCTTATGAGCTACGAAATAACCCATAGTGGCACGTGTATCAGAGGAGAGGATAACCCCATCTCTGCAGACGACGCCTATAGTCGTCGTGCCCCTTAAAGCTGACGGAGGGCCTTCTGTTCCGTACATTCTCTTTCCTCTCGATCCTCCTAAAGGGGTTGAGCCAGAACTATTGAGGGCAGAATATAATTAACAGAGGAGCTTAAAAATATTTCGAATTAATGATTAGCTGCTCGACGAGGTCGCGTTAACATTGAAGCTCCATCGGATGGACTTGCCAAGGGAGGTCGTCGTAGGCCGCGGAGCGATGGAGCTCTTAAGCGACGTATGTAAGAGCCTCGGGTTCTCGAAGTCGGCCCTCGTCGTGACTGGCCCGGCGACTTTTCACATCGCCGGCCGAAGGGCTGTTGAAATGTTGAAGGAATCGGGGCTTAAGGTATCTTGCTCCATCGTGAGCTCTTCGACTGTGGATGACGTTAACTCCGTCGAGAAGGCGATCGACGCCTTAAGGCCTGAGGTAGTCCTCGGCGTAGGAGGAGGGACCAAGATCGACATCGCTAAGTTGGCCTCAGCAAGGATGAACGTTCCTTTCATTAGCGTGCCGACGACGGCATCTCACGACGGCATAGCGAGCCCTATGGCTTCCGTGAAGGGGTTGGAAAAGCCTTACTCCATAAAGGCTAGATCGCCGATCGCCATAGTCGCCGATACGAGCGTGATCGCTAACGTCGAGCGAAGGTTCCTCGCCAGCGGCTGTGGGGATGTCTTAGCGAAGTTAACGGCCGTTCGAGATTGGAAGTTAGCTCGTGAGGCGAAAGGCGAGTATTACGGCGAATACGCCGCTAGCTTAGCGTTGATGAGCGCCGAGTTAGTGATGAAGAACGCTGAATCTATTAAGCCTGATGACGAAGAAGGCGTCAGAGTCCTGCTGGAGGCATTGATTAGCTGCGGCGTCGCCATGAGCATCGCTGGCAGCAGCAGGCCTTGTAGCGGCTCCGAGCACTTGTTTGGCCACACGTTAGGGCTTGTCGCTAAAGGGCCGTTCATGCACGGGGAGGCTTGTGGCGTAGGAACGATAATGATGGCTTATCTCCATCGATTAGAATGGGAACGCGTTAAAGAGGCCTTGTCGAAAGCCGGAGCGCCGACGACGGCTCGAGAGCTCGGCGTAGACGAAGAACGTATAATTGAAGCGTTAGTGAAAGCCCGTACGATAAGGCCGGAGCGATATACGATCCTTGATGAGGTGAAGCTGGATTACGAATCCGCAAGGGAATTAGCGAGGGCCACCGAAGTAATCATGTAATTAAAAGCTGATGATTAAGCTTCCGAACATGAGGCATAAGCGTTCCTTTGCGAATCATCGCTATGGGGAAAGGTTAACGTTTACGAGCCTAGAGGTCGATTCTTATTCACGAGAAAGTATAAAAGCTTTGGAAGCGCTATAGAATTAACGGTCTCAGTAGGCTGAGTAGCGCCGTTGTTGGGGAAGGCGTATGAGCGATCTCATTTTTATGCTAAATAAGGCTCTTAGATTTACTTTAATAGTCATGTTTTTCGTATTCCTCACAGTTCTAGCCTTCCTTATCTTGTATTATCTTCGACTATTGCATCCTCTCTTAGTCCCTCTTGTGTTATTAATAATGCTTGTTATCGCTCGCAAGAGAGGCTATTGTAAGTGTAGGCAAAGGGTTTGTAAGCTTAAAACCCAAAATTAATACGCAGTAATGAGAGCTTCTTCACCTTTAAGGAAAAGGCGGATTATATGAGTAAAGCTACGTGGACGAAGGTCTACCTCCGGCGTAGAGAATAGCGCAAGCTAAGTTATGACCGGATAATCAAAGGTCGTCCGCCGCAAGACTACGGAAAGGCCGTCGATTTTAAAAACCCGATGAAGGAAGGGACGCATGGTCTAAAGGGCTTTAAAGCATGGAAGGAAGAGCGATCTTTACGATGTTAGCACTTTATTGATCAGATAAACTTTAAATCTTACGATGCAATTTTCTTACGATCATTTATATGATGAGGATAAGGGTTAGACAAAGGGGCCAGATAACGTTGCCTATTAAGCTGAGGTCGAAGTACAAGCTTGAGGTCGGGGCGCTCTTAGAGGTGCAAGAGCTTTCGGAAGGGATACTCCTTAAACCCATCGGCCCGCTTGAGCTCGGAGAGGTAGTCGGGGAAGAACGGCACCAGAAGATCCTTGAGGAGCTCGAAGCGATAAGAGGTAAGTGGCGTTGACGGTCATAGCTGACACCAGACTCCTCTTGACGTTTAAATTCCCGCCCACGGAGGAGGCGAGGCGAAAGGCGGCTAATTTGATGAGGGAATCTCTGAGGCGGGGCCTTCTCGTGCCATCGATCGTTGTCACGGAGTTCGTTAAGTTGGCCGGGAAGAGGCTTGGAGAAGAAGAGGCAATTACGTTCATTAAGGAACTTAAGATGCGCGGCGCATCCGTAGTCGCCGCCGACGAAGGCCTCGCCATAGAGGCGGGAAGGCTTGCCCTTAGACATTGGGACATCCCCGTAGCGGACATCCTTATAGGCGCTACGATGGTCGTGCATCATGCAGAGTACGTAGTTTCTGACGACGAGCACTTCAAAGACATGGGATTTAAAACTAAATGGCTTTAAGGATGATAAGTTGCCTATCCTCTGGATAGTAGCTTGGAATTTGACGTTTTCATGGCATCGCTCATAGTGAACGTCACAGCAGCCTTCTACATGGCCTTTAGTTACATCCCTACTCGAGGACGATGTTGAAAAGCTTACAAGCGGATTCAATACCTCAACAAGGTGCGCATGAGGGTTAAGGACGAGAGCACATCCAGTGAAGAAATAAATGCTGCGATCAACGCGCACAAAGGACTAATTGAGGCCTACACGAGCTACAGGACCGTGAAGATATATGTTCTGCTCTTCCCCCTTTCGATCCTCATTCAACGATAAGCCCTTGCATAGCTAGGACCCTTTATGCCCTCTGGAGTACATGATCTTCTTCAGATCGCTCATACCTTTTGTATCGGCAGTTCTACCCATGTTACGTCACAGACCCTATGCGAAATTCGAGGACGCGTGCCGTAAGGTCGAGGGCTTACAAGACGTGGCCTGAGCGAATGTGCCGCTGGACCTTCTACAAGCGTCTAAAGGGAGGTGAACAGAGGTGAAGACATTTACGACACTCAGGTTTGACGTTTAAACGTCTCTATGAACTTCACATCGTTAACCCTCGGGAAGAACTTCTGTACGTCTAATGCTATCCCCCTCTTCGCCACTTGTATCCCTTCGATGTAAAAGGCCTCCTCAGGCATTTCGATTATAACTGACGCCTTTCCAAACCTCAACTTGAACTTTTCCACGTCCACGGTCGGCATCCTACGATGGACGAGCGCCGCTACTTTCTCTCGCTTAGTCTTAAGCTTCTTCTTAATCATTACCTCGTAAACGAGCGTCTTCCCTGCGAGCGGCGGGTTAAAGTCTAGTTGAACTCTGCCACCTCCCACCGATCTGACGATCGCGAGCTTGCCTTCGTACTCAACCCTCATCCCGATTCGCGGGCTAACCCCCTTTTCCGCCAACCTCCTCAATGGGATTAACTTGACCTTGGTCGGATCCCTCGGCCCGAAGGCCTTTTCAGGGGGAACCTCCACGACCTCGGTCCTCCCGACGTCGGATTTTAATAACGCTTCCTCGACGGCCTTCAACATCCATCCCTCCCCGATGACGACGAGCTTAGGCTCGTAAACTTGACCCTCTTTGTACAGCCCCTCCCGTTTGGCTACGTCTTCGATCGTTACGTCGAATGCCTCGCCCGTCTCCTTGACCTTAGCGACGTAATCGAGCAGGATGAAGTCCCCGTTCTTAAGCGGCATAGGACGGCCTCAAATTACGTGTTAACTCGATCCTTAAAGACTTAACAGCTGCGGATTTTCCAACAGCTTAACGTTTAAAAATCTTAAGCTAAACTTAGGGGAGCATGTTTACGTCTATGAAGGACGAGTTAAGGGAATTTCTTAGAAGGTTCGGCGCCTTTAAAATAGGCGTCGCCGACCCTGAGCGGGGATTCGGAATGGCGAGAGACGGCTGTCGCTCAAGGGATATCATGAGGGGTTGTAATTCCGTAATAGTCTTCGCTATTCACGTTGGTTTGGATTATTACACTACCTTAGACTTTCGCCAAGAAGGGGATGTTGAATCACGTGTACTGCACATATATCGTGATTGGATTTCATTTCAGCTCGCTAACTTCCTTGAGGAGATGGGTTATAAGGCGGTTATACCTCATGGATATGTAAATAAAAGGGACATGGTTGCTAGATTATCATTTAAGTTAGCTGCATATGAAGCAGGCCTCGGGGCTTTTGGAAGGTCCAGCTTATTGATAACGCCAGAATATGGGCCTAGAATTAACCTTGGCGCAGTCCTCACAGATGCCGTGGTACAACCGGATGGGCCGTTGAAGGGCTTTAACCCTTGCCAAGGATGTGATGTGTGCGCTAAGCTTTGTCCAGCGAGTGCTATAAATAAGGAGGTGCTACCGCCTACTGGGTTTAATAGAGAACGATGCCTTGAATTCGTCCGTAAAATTAGGGAGAGGACTAAAGGCAAAATAATGCTCTGCGGCTACTGCTATAATTGTTGCCCCGTAGGGGATATATCAGAAAAAGCTTTTAACCTTAGAAGATGGAGAACCTTGCTCGACCTTAATGAGGATGAAAGGAGGAGTTTGCTTGAAGTGCTCAATGCATAAAGTTAAAACCGTTTCATTCGACTGCGGCGGAACGTTACTTTATGAGATAGAAAAGGACCACGTTATATATTATGAAATCTTACGCGAGCTTGGTTATGACGTATACATCGATGGAGTTAAAGAAGCCCTTAAAGATGCACAAGGTTGGTGTAATGCAGAAATGTTAAGGATGGGCAAGATTTGGAATGAGGAAGCATGGATTGAAATGCTAAAGAAGTTCGTATCAAATCTAAAGTTGTCAAATCAAGAAGAGCTTGCCGTGAAGCTTTACAACACATTTATTCAAAGGATAGCGATTAAAGCATATGAAGATGCAAAACCGACCATTATGGCCCTTAAACAAATGGGGATTCAAACGATCGTCATTTCAAACGTTTCATCTGAAAGGAACCTTAAAACGTACCTTAGTAAGGCAGGGCTTGTGAATTGTTTCGACGTCTTAGTCGCCTCAGGTAGCATTGGTTACGAGAAGCCTAGCTCGGAAATCTTTAGGGAGGCCTTAAGGCTTTCTAAAACCTCCCCTGAAGAGGTGATTCATGTTGGAGATAAATACGAGGAGGATTACGTTGGAGCGAGATCCGCTGGAATGAAGTCCGTGTTGCTTGATAGAGAAGGGACTTACGGAGATAAGGTGTGCATAAAGATATCGAAGCTAACGGAGCTCCTCGCCCTTATTTGACGCCCTCTACTTAAGTAAGGGGGTCAATTCATTCATCCTTCTCTATCTTAGAGACGTTCTTATCGAATATTTCAAGCCCTGCGTCTATAACTTCCTCCGTCACAATTAACGGTGGCGCCAACCGTACAGAGCTACGTCCACATAGGAGCGCTTATCTATCATTCCGGCCTAATTACACCTATAGCAGCGCTATCTTCTTACAATTTTGATAGCCTCTATCGCAGCCTTCACAGCGGCTTAGATCCTTAAGAAACAATAAACCTTACGTGATGAGTAGAGTTATAGTAACGTAAAACATGGGAGCAATAATCATGATATACGCTACAAGGCGAATATTTACCACTCCCATCTTAGAGCTTCCCCTAGAGCTATTCTAGAGGCTTTAATAGCTGGATACGCGCCAAATATCAATCCTATTGTAAATCCTACCAGAGGACCTGTTGCTAGGCTTACGAAGGATATACTGAATGGCACCATTGCAAACATGTATTTGATAGCTACGAAGGCGATCGTAATACCTAGCGTTACTCCTATAAATCCTCCCACAGCTCCAATTATTGATGCCTCTATAAGGTATAGCATGCATATGTTCCTATTACTCATCCCAAGGCTCTTTAGTATACCTATCTCCTTAATTCTCTCCTTAAGGTTCATAAGCATCGTATTGCTCAACCCTAACCCTCCTAGAAGAAGCGACAAAAACCCTGTGAAGAGAACATACCTTATCACGGTGTTTACTACGTTCAAGATGCCCCTGGCCGTTTCAGACAAAGATAATGCTACAATATCCATGTCCTGTATTTCTATGTCTAGATGCTGCTTTGTAAGGTTAATAATTTTTTCTCTAACCTCTTCTAAGTACCTTATGTCCCTTACAATAACATATATCTGTTCATAATTGTCACTCCAGTTATCTATCGGCAAGTATGCACTTCGTGCTGTGAATAAGCCCCCTAAGTAGGTTTTTAGTCTCTCAAAAATACCGATTACAGTATAGCTTTCTCCGATGCCCAGGCTAGGCACCTCGATAGGTACCTTATCCCCCACTCTCACATTCAATCTCTCAGCAACTTCCTTAGGAAAGATGATGCCATCTCTTTTATCTTCCATTCTGTCTATGAACTTGGCACCGAATTCTTCAAGCAAACTAGGATTCAGGAATATGGCCCCTCGTGCCATAAGTACCTTTGTTCCCTTGCCCTCAACCATGATGGACCACGCGTAACCGACGGGATATAGTTTTTCCACCTCCGGTATCGCTGCGATTTCGTTCACGATGGATTGGTCGAAAATGGGCCTAGGGCTTAAGGAGAAGCCTCCCTCCGGATAAATAGTTCCAGGGGAGAGTATTAACATCCTAGATTCCGGCCCAACCGCTTCAAATGCTAGAAAGTTTGTTACGCTTTCGCCTCCGATGAGGGTTGCAACTACGAGGCCCGTGCCGATGATCACTCCTAGTATCGTGAGCACGGTCCTAAGCCGAGCTGTTGAAAGGTCTCTTAAAGCCAGCTTGAGCATCCACATTTCCAATCACCTAATGATACGTCCATCTCTTAGCATATAAATCTTGTCAGCCCTACTAGCTAACTCAAGGTTATGTGTAGCAATCATCACCCCTCTATCCTGCCTGCTTAACTCTTGTAACAGTTGCACTATTTTTTGCGCGTTCTTCGTATCAAGGTTCCCAGTAGGCTCGTCCGCCAGGATGTAATCAGCACCTGAGGCGAGGGCCCGAGCTATCGCAACCCTTTGCTGCTCGCCCCCACTTAGCCTATCGGGCCTTTGAGCCGTCTTCTCCTGTAGCCCGACTTGAATTAGGGCCTCGGCAGCTCTTCTATATGCTTCAACGGAGGAGGTGCCCTTTATGAATAATGGAAGGGCGACGTTCTCTAAGGCGGTGAGCCTAGGCAAAAGGTTGAAGAATTGGAACACTATGGTAACCTTCCTAGCCCTGTATTGCCAAGGATCACGAACGTCTGAAATGCGTTCCCCATCTATGATGACGGAGCCTTCAGTGGGCTTCTCTATGAGGCCAAGTATGTGTATCAGGGTCGTCTTGCCGCTTCCACTAGGCCCCACTAAGGCGATGAACTCGCCCTTGTTAATCGATATGTCCACTCCATTTAACGCTCTGACCTCCGTCATCCCGTCTCTATAAACCTTAACCAGCCCAATTCCTTCTAACATAATCCTCTACCTTCTTATGAGGTAGTACATAGCATCAAGCTTTCTATCCATCCTATCCAGCATCTCCCTTGTAAGCCTATACTCCTCCTTGATGATCTCCCTTGCAAGCTTGGACTCCTCCTTGATAGTTTTCCTCGTAAGCCTTGACTCCTCCTTGATAAGCTCTTGAATTGATTGAGCGAATTTTAACAACGACTCATGCATTGAATTAATCATCTCCCTAGTCATCCTTGATTCCTCCACTATTAAGTTGCCTATAGCTCCAGTCAGCTCCTTTAAATCACCTATCCCTCTGGCCAACTCCTTCATCGACTCCCTCGCCCTCCTTCCATTGTATATGGTGACCAACCCTATCGTAAGCGTGAGGGCAGCCCCGACGAC
>WUQV01000116.1 GCA_009889585.1 Candidatus Bathyarchaeota archaeon
CCTTTCACCTCAGAAGGGAAGGCCGAACTGGTTGTAGAAGAGCAAAATAGATTCGCTGTAAAATGGAGCCTCATCATCTGCGACTTCTACGCCATAGGATATGAGAATATAGCTAGGCTTTGTTCAGCTGCAACTGGTTGGAACCTAAGTGTAAATGATGTGAAGATTATCGGAGAGAGGATATGGAACCTAACGAGGCTTATCAACGTAAGGGAGGGCTTTAAGAGGAAGGATGATACGCTGCCCATCAGAATGTCGGAGGATCCGTTGCCAAGCGGTAGAGCAAAAGGGCATGTCGTGAAAAAAGAGGATTTTGAGAAAATGTTAAGTGAGTATTATAAGATCCGTGGTTGGGACGAAAACGGAATACCAACGAAGACAAAGCTTATGGAGCTAAGTTTAAGTGAAGCTTATGAAGAAAAATAAAAAGGAAAGTGCCTCTCTTAACTTCTTCCGCTAGCTATTTCCTTAGCAACAGCTTCGAATACTTCTAGCCCCTTATCCACTAATTCCCGATCGATTATAAGAGGCGGAGCTATTCTTATCGTAGACATCCCACCAGTTATCATTAAGACCCCCCTCTTCCAAGCCCTTGTGATGAACTCCTTGGCCTCGGTAGACGCTGGCTCCTTCGTTTTCAAATCCCTAACGAGCTCAACGCCGATCATCAACCCTCTACCTCTAACGTCACCTATCACCGGGTTACCCTCTTGTATCTCCTTAAGCCTCTTTAACATATAATCGCCTATCCTTGCAGCGTTTTCAACAAGCCTCTCCTCCTCTATTACATCAAGAACCGCCATTGCAGCAGCACATGATACAGGATTACCGCCAGTAGTGACGCAATGAGCGCCAGGCCCCCAATCCATTATCTCCGCCTTTGCCATCGTAACGCTAAGTGGCATGCATCCACCACCTATCGCCTTAGCCATCGTCATAACATCCGGTATTATGCCTTCATGTTCTACAGCCCACATCTTTCCCGTCCTCCCTACGCCAGTATGGATTTCGTCAACGATCATCAACAAGCCGTACTTATCTGCAAGCTTCTTTAATCGTTGTAAGTAGCCCTTAGGCGGAGGAATGTAGCCGAATTCTCCTAAGATTGGCTCCACCACGAAGCCCACTGTATCCTCCGGTGGAACGTACCTGCTTAGAACCCATTCGTCTATGAAGTCTACGCACCAAAAGTTGCACTCAGGATATGTCATCTTAAATACGCATCTATAGCAGTAGGCGTAGGGGACGTGGGTAACGCCATACATTAGAGGATGGAAGTACCTTTTATGAGCTGGGCTGCCTCCGGCTAGGGCTATAGATCCATGAGTCCTGCCGTGAAAGGCCCCTATGAATGCTATGAAAAGTTGCCTTTTCGTATGCCACTTCGTCGCCTTTAAAGCCGCTTCCACAGCCTCAGTGCCGCTGTTGGCGAAGAAGAACTTCTTCGGGAAATTGCCCGGCGTTATCTTGGCAAGCCTTTCAGCAAGTTGTACCGGCTCCGTATAATAAAAGTCCGTATAGGAGTAATGCATGAATTTCGCGCATTTCTCTTGAATCGCCTTAACGACCTTGGGATGACATTGTCCAACGTTTAAAACGGCTATCCCTGAGTTAAAGTCGATGTACTCGTTCCCGTCGACATCTCTGACGATAGCGCCTTCACCACCTTCAACGACGAGCGGATAGTAAAAGGGGCGGTTATAAGGTGAGAGAACTGCTTTATCACGTTTAACCCACTCAAGGGACTTAGGCCCTGGAGGCTCCACGATTATGTTTGGGATTCTCCTACCGACCAACGGGATCGCCTCGTCCGTTAGATGAGAGAATCCTACGTACATATTTCCTTATCGCTTCGAGTTCTAAAATGTCCTGTGAGTAATTTTCACTAACGATCGACCCGTTTAATGTTAAAGCGATGGCTTCATGAGGGCGGAAGCTTAGAGACCCTTTTAACGAGCCGCAGGGATCGACAAGCAGCTAAGACCTTAAGCTGCGCTCTCCTAAGGGCTCGGAGCATGGCCAGACGACCTAACAGGGCTCGATGAGGCACGTGCATAGATGCCGCTAACGCGCGCTCAAACTGATTGCTCATGCGAGCTTCAGTAGAAGTTCACAGGGATGCGGTAGAGGCCGACAGCGCGTTTTTCCATTTAAAAGGCGCTTTCTCATATATCGCCATTAGATATGGGCTGATTTGAAAAATAGGCGCGAAAATGGCATCGATTTAATGCAAATCTGAGGATTTAAGTTAATATACATTCATCTTAACGTATACTCGACAAAACTGAAAATAGACAAAATAAGTTGGTTCACTTACATGCAGAAGCGTAAAATATGCTATTTTGTGATGCCAATATGACGAAAAACTTAAATATAATGAATCATCCAGTTATGTGGCGAAGCGTATGAATTTTAGCGTCCTCATCATAGGGTGTGGTGCTCAAGGAAGGGTTATCTCTACTCATATGGCTAGAGCGTCAGAGGTAGATGAAATAAGGCTTAGTGATATAAACTTAGAATTATGTAGGCGATATGCAAATTGGTTGAAAAGCGATAAACTATCTGTACATAAGGTTGATGCAAATAATGTTGATGAAATAACATCTCTTGCAAAAGGGGTGGATGTGGTAGTAAATGCAGTTGAGCCAAGGTTTAATCTTAAAATAATGGATGCAGCTTTACATAGTGGGGCGAATTATATAGATCTTGCATTTGGCCCTCCATATGAAAACTTCGATAAAGAGTTGGAGAGAAGTGATAAGTTTAAGGATATAGGACGAACTGCCTTAACAGCTACTGGGGCTACTCCAGGACTTACGAACGTAGTTGCAGCATATGCTGTAGATAAGCTCGATAGCGTAAGCGATATATTAATAAGGAGTTACGATACGATTGAGACTAAGGAACCCATATCTGATTGGTCTCCAGCGACGTTCTTAGCTGATTGCTTAGAGGAAGCTGTAATATTTGAGGATGGAAAGTTTAAAAAGGTTCCTCCATTTAGTGGAGAGGAGATATATACGTTCCCTGATCCAGCCATAGGAAGGCAAACGGTTTATTATCATGCACATGAGGAACCGTATACGCTAGGGCGTTTCATAGGTAAGGGCTTAAGAAATGTGAACTTCAAATACGGCTCTCCAGAAATTACCGTGCTTAAGTCGTTATGGGAGCGCAGTATCATAAGCGATAAGCCCGTAAGCGTTAAGGGCATCACAGTCATCCCACGTGACCTTTATCTTGCGTTGACTCCACCGACCGTAACCATGGAGGAGTTAAAGCACAAACTCGAAACTGGCATTATCATCGATTCACATGCGATGGATGTAGTTGAAGTCATAGGGAAGAAGAATGGTAAGAACGTACGATATACCTTAATAATACCATACCCTAGCATTCATGATGTACAAAGGACTATGCCTATCGCTACTCATTCATCTTATGTAACCAGCACTAACTGCTCCATTTTAACTAAGATGTTAGGTAGGGGGGAGATAAAAACTACGGGCGTAATACCGCCTGAGCGTTTAGAGCCAAATGCAAGGAAAAGGTACATAGCTGAGTTAGCAGCTCAAGATCCACCGATAATCGTATATGAAAGGGTGGAAAGCCATTTACAACCCCCTCGTCTTCCCATTAAGGCCATCTTTCGCCTTACAGTTTGAGAATTTTCACTCCTGCTCTTCTTTTACGATCCTTCGTTTAATCACTATGCCCCTCTTTGCCAACTTGGCCATAAACATCTTTGGCTCTATACATGTCTCTGGTGGTAAAACTCCAACCTCCTTTATTTCATCTTTAGCGAGCATTTGAGAAGCTATTGACAAAGGTATTCCAGTAGAATATGCTGTAGCACTTACACCCCATGGCTCATAGTTTTTACAAACGAAATAACATGCTACTTCAGCAGGTACTCCATCTTTATCTCCTCTTGTAATTACAACTATTGATGTATAATCTTTCACAGCCTCTATCTCTGAAGGAATAGAGGAAGTTAATGCTAATAATAAATCCCTAGGCGATATTTTCACCCCCTTAACATCAATAGGCTCCTTACTTGTAAGGCCTAGCTCGTTTAACATCTTCATCATTTTGACAAAATTCTCATCAAGAGCTACCTTAAAGTCCACCTCCTTAACCCCCTCTATGAATTTAGGAAGCGTTGCTATCTCTGAATGTAATGCATAATAGCATTTACGCTTCCCTACTGGTTCTGGGAAATTGAAAACCTCCTCTCCAGAAAGAGGGGGAACCTTTTCATACCTTCCATGACGAAATACAACTGGTTCTAACGTATACTCATCTAGAATCGTAGGGACAGAATATTTAAACATTATCGGAGCAAGTGTGAGTTCACCATCCCTAATGTGTATTTCGTCGACGCGATCTAACGTGTTGGCAGAATGCCTTGCCATGATATTAGATATGCCCGGATCCTCTCCTATGCCGAGTATAGCGGTTATTCCAACTTCCCTTGCCTCTTCATCATATTCTAATTGCTTAAGTGTCATATAATATAGCCCGCCGAGGTCAGCATAATCTATGCCGACCTCTATAGCAGCAGTCATGACATGAAGATTTAATTCATAATAAGTAGCATTTGCAACGACATCAACATTCCTCATCACCCTTCTTAATTCGTCTTTATCCCTTACATCTACTTTTTGTACAGTTAACTTATCACTACCTAACCTTGTTGCGAGTTTCCTTGCCCTCTCTATAGCAATATCTCCACATATTACCTCTTCAATATCATCAACCTCTATTAAGTCTCTAATCGTTACTGATCCCATAGCTCCCGCTCCACCTAGCACTAAAATCCTCATTAACTCACCTTATGCCTCTATCGCTCGCTGGGATAAAAGCTTAATATGTAAGGTGTTATAGCCGAGAAACGACTTAGGCAGAGGAGGGGGTTGCGTAAAGGTCAAGGCATTTTAGAGCAAATGTAAGAGGCTCTTTGGTTTAGGAAGGACTTCAACGCGAGGTCGAACTGGCTTAGGGGAATACAAGAAGAATGAAGTACAAATAGTTACTCACGAGAGGTTAGATTCACGAATTAAGCAATTGCTTGATGAACTTATGAGTGAAACGCCCAGGTTTCCTGTCGTTGGTAGTGAAACAGAGTTAACTGGCTAATCCCGCCATCCTAGGCTTAGAGCGGCCTTCAAATGAGGGAATGATTACAGGCGCTTAAGGAGGCTTTACAAAAAGTTATATGGGCTGGTGTCTTCAGACCTTTCGGTAATCATAAGATAAGCGGCTCGGAGTTAAGTTCAATCGCCTAGAGCTCCCTTCGATCGGTCTAAGGCCGTCAATTTGCTTCAACTTCGCCTTGAAGTCCCTCAGATGACAATTTACTAATGCCCTCCTCATTCTTTTCCTACTCTACGCATTAAATCCCTATTCTACAATTCTTGATGATATTCCTCTACAAAATCTCCTCCTTCTGTTGGCTAAAAACGTGTAGAAGCGCTACGAGGATTATTGAACGCTATTTTAAATAGAAGAGCTCGCGCTACCTTAGTTAAAGGAGGTGAATGCTCATGGCTAAGAAAGTTTGCCCTGAAACAGGTGAGAAAATAAACTTTCCGGACGATTGTGTTGATTGTGAGTACTTAAAGCCCAAAGGGAAGGTCAAATGCTGCGTATCACCAAAGAAAAAGAAGTAGATGGTGCGATTTGAGCGAGGCTAAGCCTAGGATTTTAAAGGTTAAACATCTATCGGGATACCCTCTTGAGGATGGACGTTACGTACGAGGAAACGACTAATCGCCCGTCGCCGTTGTAGTTATGCATAACGCCCTAGAGAAAAGGGGAAGGAGACGCCACCGGAAATCGAGCGATTGATTAGAGTTGCTATTGAGGCTGGAGCAGCACTTGCTGGAACATTGCAGACGGCGAACATCGGGTTAGAGAAGCTTATCATTAACGTTGTTGCAAATCCGAACATTCGTTATCTGATTCTTTGTGGCAGAGAGGTTGAGGGACATAAGCCAAGGGACGCGCTAATAGCCTTAATTAAGAATGGCGTAGATGCTAGACGAATTATTATCGGGACGAGCGCTCTCACCGCCTATTTATTTAACATCCCGTTAATGGTTATTGAAAGGTTCAAGAAACAAATTACGTTGATAAATCTTCTAAATATGATAGACCCAGACTGTAAGGAAGGCCGTCTGGTCTTGTTATCAGGAGGAGCCTACGAAGTTCATGGATTATACGCTGTATGACGTTGGAG
>WUQV01000117.1 GCA_009889585.1 Candidatus Bathyarchaeota archaeon
CCGATCGTTAAGTTAACCAATCGTAAGCTCTCGATCTTAGAGCAATTGCTCTCGATTTATCGCGGAATGGTAGCGGAAGCGGTGAATTACGCTTGGGAGCACGGGATCAGCTCGAGGAAGAGGCTGCACGATACATTATACCAGCGGCTCAAATCAAAACATCCACAACTGCCGTCGCATTACATCCATACGGCCTTCACCATGGCCCTAGGCATCGTCAAGGGCTTCAGGAAAAGGAAGCGGTTGAGATCGACTAAGAAATCCAAACCGGAAGTTACTAAGCTGAGCTCGATCATGCTGACGATTGCCACTTATTCAAGGTCGTGGATAGTAGGCTTAGGTTGGCTACTCAAGCTGGGTACGTCTACCTCCCGCTCAACGTCACGAAATATCAACGGAAATCCCTGCCTAATATCAAGCAGGGATGCGTACTGGTCAAGCATGGCGATAGATGGTTCCTCCACGCTAGCATCAGGAAGCAGGTGGAATGCTACAAACCAAAGGGGTTGCTCGCATACGATATTAACGAGAAGAGCATCGATATATTGCTGCATAAACAAGGAGGCGAGTTAAAATGAATTCACCTCGATATCAGCCAAGCCAAGCAAATTCAGCAAAGGTACCAACAGATCAGGGAAAGGAAGCGTAGATACGATAAAGGTAGGGCTAGGAGGAGGGTTAACCATTTGTTACACCTCGCTTCCAAGTTCTTGGTGGAGAAAGCTAAACAAGAACGGGTGGCATTAGTAACCGAGGATCTTAAGCACATCAATCGAGGGATCAATAGAAGAGGTAGGAAACTCAGGCGCAGGTTGAACCTCTGGGCGCACGGCAGGCTGAGGTTCATGATTAACTATAAAGCGGATTGGGAGGGGCTTCCTAGGCTTAGCGATGTCGATCCTAAAGGCAACTCGCGCACCTGCCCGATATGTGGGGTTGTTCGAGCCCGAAACGGGTGGGTGTTTAAATGCAGCCAGTGCGGGATCGAGTTAAGCTCCCATCTGGTTGCTTGCATCAACATCTTGAGGAAAGCCTCAGATGAGCCGAGTAGGATACCGTCCTCGGCGAAAGCCCTAACATCCTATCCCCTGAATGGCTCGTAGCCACGATGAAGAGAGTAGTGGATTTGAGGGAAGAGCCTCGTGGACTGAAATCTATAAAGGTCTATGAGGCTTAGAACGGTTTTGCCCAGGGTTCATAGAGCTCAAGTGGCATCCGCGACGGCAAACGCATCGATCATCCTTCATACATCTGAGCTCGTCTCATTGCTTAGTTGACATAAAATTTAAATACTCGTATAGAATTGAATGAACTAGACCTTAAATGCTAGGGGAAATCTTAGGAGGAGCTGCTTTATTCGCTACAATTCTAGGGATTTTCTTTAGCTATAATGGAAAAAAGACTAGGCAAGTTTTGGAGAGGATTAATGATTCAACTCAAAAATTAATTAAAGAAACTCAAAATTTGATCGAAGAAACTCGAAACTTAATAAAGGAAGAATTCAGGCTAACTAGGGAGATTTTAGATAGAATGGATAGAAAACTAGACGCTATTTACGATGAAGTAAGTCGTGGGCCTTCTACGGATTAGCCCATCGTTATTTAACTAATGTATAGAAGAGTTACTTCTTTAATACATCTTTAGCCATTAATAGCTCTTAGCTTATGTGGGTTATAGGCTTTATGGCTATTATAGTTATCTGCTCAAGAGGTATAAAGTAGAGATAAAGGATAAAATAACGATGAAGCAGGTTGGGATGACTCACCCATCGTCAATAGTTCTCGTCGCAGGGTAATGACGGAAGGATGGAGGCTGAACTTACGTCCATTCGTGCAAGAGGTCGCAGACGTAAAGAGCTTCGTCAAACGAGCTCGTTAGCGTTAAGCTATTAAGAGGGGCATCAGAAAACAAAAAGTAAATAAACACGTGAGGGGTTCTA
>WUQV01000118.1 GCA_009889585.1 Candidatus Bathyarchaeota archaeon
AAGCCTCGGGCGAACGCTGGAATCTCCCGACTTTAGTCGTGGAGAGGCTCACCTCTTCAACTCCCTTTTCTTCCACCTCAAGTTCTTGCTACGGCACTTCCTACACTTGACGGCCGACGCCGCGTTTCGAGCTCCGCACTCACGACATATCTTCACGTAAAGACGCCTTTCTTGAGCTATCGCCTTTTTAACTGGGTCGACAATTGGCACGTCAATCCCTCGCTAAAGCCGTGCTTTAACGGCGTTCAAGGAGTACTCCTCAACTTTTTCAAGAGGATTTTAGCGACATCGCTAGGCCTCCCGGCCACCTCAACGCCAGCCCTTTGAAAGGCCTCTACTTTATCCTTGGCCGTGCCAGCCCTGCCCATGACGATGGCGCCAGCGTGCCCCATGCGCCTCCCAAGAGGGGCGGACCTTCCAGCGACGAATGCTACGACGGGCTTGGAATATCCATTCGTCGATACGTACTCAGCCGCCAACTCCTCTAAGTTGCCTCCGATCTCCCCGATTAAGACGACGGCCTTCGTGTGCTCATCCCCTTCGAATGCCTTTAACGCTTCAACGAAGTCGAGCCCGATCACAGGATCCCCTCCTAAGCCTACGCACGTCGATTGACCTAATCCAGCCGCTGTCAACCAAAAGGCTATTTCATACGTTAACGTCCCGCTTCTAGAGGCGACGCCGACGATGCCCGGCTTGAAGACGTGAGCCGGCATTATCCCGAGCTTACATTCGTCCGGAGTTATCACGCCTGGCGTGTTAGGGCCTACGATCACGGCTCGGTGCCTTTTCGCTTGAGAGATCGCGCTTATCGCATCCTTAATCGGCATGCCCTCCGTTATTATGACGATCGTCTTTAACCCGCCTTCGATGGCCTCGAGAGCCGCGTCTAAAGCGAAAGGAGCTGGAACGAAGATTATAGACGAGTTTGCCTCGTGAACTTTTAACGCCTCTTCAATCGTGTCGTAAACCGGAACCCCATGGACTCTTACGCCAGCCCTCCCAGGGGTAACGCCAGCTACGATTTTCGTTCCATATTCTAACATTAATTTCGTATGGAATTCTCCTTGTCTCTCCCGGTTAAAGAGGGATGACCTCTTTAACTTCCGGTGATCCCTTGAACTATTACACGCGTATCCTTATTCACTAAAACTCCCATTTTGACGATCACCTTAAGCCTTATTCCTACACATTCCTTTTAGCTATTTCAACCACTTTCTTAGCTGCTTCTTCCATATTACTAATCGCATGAATTCCAGCCTCTTCTAAAATCCTCCTACCTTCTTCTTCCTTTGTGCCAGAGAGCCTAATGACGATTTGCTTCTCAAGCCTTAAAATGCGCTTAGCCTCTAATATTCCTTTAGCAACTTCATCACATCTCGTTATACCACCCAAGATGTTCATAAATATGACGCTTACGTTCGGATCTAATGCGACTATCCTTAACGCCGCCGCAATCCTATCCGAAGAAGCGCCTCCTCCTACGTCTAAGAAGTTAGCTGGCCTCCCTCCGTAAAGCGTAAGCAAATCCATCGTGGCCATTACCATCCCAGCTCCATTTCC